>NZ_JAXOFN010000036.1:0-65357 GCF_034420155.1 Massilia luteola | reverse complement strand
GTGCGCCCAGCATGGGCGCACTCTTGCGGGTGAAAGTCCCGCCGCAAGCTGACCACAGCGAGCGAAGTGAAGCGCAACTGCGGAAGAGTAATCGACCGTGGGGAGGAAGCGTGAATCGTAAATCATGAGCCGATGGACAAGAATCGCATAGAAGGCGCTGCCGAGCAGGGCGAGCGGGCGACAAACCGCGAAGCTCTTGTGGTCGAGGCGAAGCGGCGTAGATGCGGCGGTTGTGTGATGAAGGAGTGCGGCCCTTACCTGGGGACGCCCCGCCTCACGCCTGAAAGGGCGGCGGCGCTGCCGTAGCGGGGTCTCAGCAGAGGTCATAGTAGTTGGCGGTAGCGCCGGGAAGGCTCGACCCCGCCGACGAAGGACCGAACGAGTAGGAGTGTTGTCCGGCATGTCGATGCGACAGGCAATGCGTCAGATGCCCGCCAAGGCGGGGCGGGAGGCCGTAGGTCAGGGTGAAGCCTTGGCTGAAATCTCCAGCGACGAAGCCTGTCGCCCGCGACATGCGTCAGGAGACGCGGGATCAATGCTGCTGCATGCAGCGTTGAGAAGGGAAAACCTGCTGCAAGCGTTCAAGCGTGTGCGCGCCAACAAGGGCGCAGCCGGGGTGGATGGTCGGGACATCGACGAAACCTCGCGCTACCTGGCCGTGGCCTGGCCGGGGATACGCGAACAATTGTTGGCGGGGACGTACCGGCCCAGCCCGGTACGCAGGGTAACGATTCCGAAGCCCGACGGTGGCGAGCGCGAGCTTGGCATCCCGACGGTGACGGATCGGCTGATCCAGCAGGCACTGCTCCAAGTGCTGCAACCGATTCTTGACCCCACATTTAGCGAGCACAGCTACGGCTTCCGCCCAGGCCGGCGTGCGCAGGACGCGGTACTTGCCGCCCGAGCGTACGTCCAGTCGGGGCGGCGGATCGTGGTGGATGTGGACCTGTCGAAATTCTTCGACAGGGTCAACCATGACATCCTGATCGACCGCTTACGGAAACGCATCGACGACGCTGGCGTGATCCGGCTGGTGCGCGCCTATCTGAACAGCGGCATCATGGACCATGGCGTGGTGCAGTCTCGGCATGAAGGCACGCCGCAAGGCGGTCCGCTCTCGCCCTTGCTGGCCAATGTCCTGCTCGATGAAGTGGACAAGGAATTGGAACGACGCGGCCATTGCTTTGCGCGCTACGCCGATGATGCGAACGTGTACGTTCGCAGCAAGCGTGCGGGCGAGCGGGTGATGGTGCTGTTGCGCCGCCTCTATGCCAAGTTGCACCTCGTGGTCAACGAAACCAAAAGCGCGGTCGGCAGCACCTTCGGTCGCAAGTTCCTCGGTTACAGCCTGTGGGTGGGAAGGGGGAGGGTGGTGAAATTGAAGGTCGCGGAGAAGCCGCTGGCAACATTCAAGCAACGCATCCGCGAACTGACAAGACGCTCTGGCGGCCGCAGCATGCTCCAGATCGTCGAGAGGCTGCGCTCCTACATGCTTGGCTGGAAAGGGTACTTCAAATATGCCGAAACCCCGAAGATATGGAGACAACTCGACGAATGGCTGCGTCACAGGCTCCGGGCGATCCAGCTCAAGCACTGGAAACGCGGGACGACCATGTATCGGGAACTGCTTCGACTCGGGGCAATGCCTGCTGTTGCCGAGCAGGTTGCGGCAAATAGCCGTCGCTGGTGGCGCAACGCCGACCGGCTGTTGAAGTCAGTCCTTACGGTTGCCTACTTCGACCGGTCGGGAGTACCACGCTTGTCCTGACCTCAACTACTCGAACCGCCCGGTGCGGACCCGCATGCCGGGTGGTGTGGCAGGGGCGCAGCTAACATTAGCTGCCCCCTATGCCGATCATCGGTTTCAGGGCGTCTTGCTCATGGCTCCCGCGGCTTGCCGAGGCTGTTCCTCCAGTACGCCGGCTGCGAATACGCGTGGCGCAGGAAATCGACGAACACGCGGATCCGCAGCGGCAGGTGACGGCGCTGCGCAAACACGGCATAGATATCGTTGCCCGGCGCCGCGAACTGCTCCAGCACCGGCACCAGCAGGCCGCCTTCGATTTCCGAACTCACTTCCCACATCGACCGCCAGGCCAGGCCGCGCCCGGCCATCGCCCAGTCGTGCAGCACGGCGCCGTCGTTGCACACCATATTGCCGCCCACCTTCATCGTGACGATCTTGCCGTGGTCGCGGAACGTCCAGCCGCGCTGGCTGCCCTGGCTGCTGATCGCGAGGCAATTGTGCTTGCCCAAGTCGTCGAGTGTCTGCGGCGTGCCGTGACGCTTCAGATAGCCCGGCGTGGCGACGACGACGCGGTGGTTGTCGGCCAGTTTGACGCCGACGAGGTTCGAATCCGTCAGGCTGGCGATGCGGATCGCGATGTCCACGCCTTCGCCGATGACGTCGACGACGCGGTCGGACAGGTTCAGGTTGACGCTGACCTCGCGGTGTTCGGCGAGAAATGACGGCACGAGCGGCGCCACGTGCTGGCGCCCGAACCCGGCCGGCGCCGACACGACGAGGTGCCCGGTCGCCCGTGCGCTCCGTTCCGAGACGGCCGCTTCCGCTTCTTCCAGCTCGGCAAGGATCCGCTGGCAATCCTCAAGGAACGCCGCGCCTTCGTCCGTCAGCGCCAGCTTGCGCGTGGTACGCTGTAGCAGCTTGACGCCCAGCCGCGCTTCCAGCGCATCCAGGCGGCGTCCGATCATGGCCGGCGCAATCCCTTCGGCACGTGCCGCGGCCGACAGGCTGCCGCGGGCGATGACTTCCACGAAGGTCGATATCTGGCGAAAATGGTCCAACGGAAAACCTCGATTCTGGTGTTGATCTGTGACAAAAACGCACAAATGAATATATTTTTTGTCTCGTTTAGGCGAGTAATAGTGAATATACTTGAAGCAATATCAAACGCCAAGGCGGCTTGTGCCAAGCCGGTGCAGTAAAGCCGAATTTCATACTAGAACAGGAGAAAGCAATGACCATCGCCACCCCAGCCGGAATGGAAATCCGGGCCGAGATCAAGCCCGGCTACGAACAGATCCTGACGCCGGAAGCGCTCGCGCTGGTAGCGAAACTGAGCCGCGAATTCGAACCGCGCCGGCAGCAACTGCTGGCTGCCCGCGTCGAGCGCGCCAAGCGCCTGGATGCCGGCGAGCGGCCGGACTTCCTGCCGGAAACGGCGCACATCCGCAACGGCGACTGGAAGATCGCCCCGATCCCCCAGGCGCTGGAATGCCGCCGCGTGGAAATCACCGGTCCGGTCGAGCGCAAGATGGTCATCAACGCGCTGAACTCGGGTGCGGACAGCTATATGACCGACTTCGAGGATTCGAACACGCCGAACTGGGACAACCAGCTCACCGGCCAGCTGAACATGCGCGACGCCGTGCGTAAAACGATCTCGCTGGAACAGAACGGCAAGCAATACAAGCTGAACGACAGGGTCGCGACGCTGGTCGTCCGTCCGCGCGGCTGGCACCTGGACGAGAAGCACGTGCTCGTCGACGGCAAGCGTATCTCGGGCGGCATCTTCGACTTCGCCCTGTTCATGATCCACAACGCCAAGGAACAACTGGCCCGCGGCGCCGGTCCGTACTTCTACCTGCCGAAGATGGAATCGCACCTGGAAGCGCGCCTGTGGAACGACATCTTCGTGATGACGCAGAACGAACTGGGCCTGCCGCAAGGCACCATCAAGGCGACCGTGCTGATCGAGACGATCGTGGCCGCCTTCGAGATGGACGAGATCCTGTACGAGTTGCGCGAGCACAGCGCCGGCCTGAACGCGGGCCGCTGGGACTACATCTTTTCGTGCATCAAGAAATTCAAGCTGGACAAGGACTTCTGCCTGGCCGACCGTCCGAAGGTCACGATGACGGCGCCGTTCATGCGCGCCTACGCGCTGCTGCTGCTGAAGACCTGCCACAAGCGTAACGCACCGGCGATCGGCGGCATGTCCGCGCTGATCCCCATCAAGAACGATCCGGAAAAGAACGAAGTCGCGATGGGCGGCGTGCGCAGCGACAAGGCGCGCGACGCGACCGATGGCTACGACGGCGGCTGGGTCGCGCACCCGGGCCTCGTCGAGCTGGCGATGACGGAGTTCAAGAAGGTGCTGGGCGACCGTCCGAACCAGATCGACAAGCAGCGTCCGGACGTCGACGTGACCGCGAAGGACCTGTTGGACTTCCGTCCCGAGACCCCGATCACGGAAGCGGGCCTGCGCTACAACATCAACGTCGGCATCCACTACCTGGGCGCCTGGCTGGCCGGCAACGGCTGCGTGCCGATCCACAACCTGATGGAAGATGCCGCCACGGCCGAAATCAGCCGTTCGCAGGTCTGGCAGTGGATCCGCTCGCCGAAGGGCGTGCTGGACGACGGCCGCAAGGTCACGGCCGAGATGGTGCGGGCGATGATCCCGGAAGAGCTGGCCAACGCGAAATCGGCCGCCCCGAACGGCGACAGCCCGACCTACGACCGCGCCGCCCAGATCTTCGAACAGATGTCGACGTCGGAAGACTTCGCCGAGTTCCTGACGCTGCCGCTGTACGAAGAAATCTGATCGCTTCACCCGCCCGCGCGCCATTGTCCGCGGCGCTGCGGGCAGGGTGGGCGGCTGTGCTGTGCTGCCGCGCGTCGGCGACGCACGCGTCGTCCACGCGTTCAGCGGCCGGCGGCATGACCGGGTCGTCGACGGCAGCGGCGTGCGCTCACCGCCTCCGCTGCGCCAACGGCGCCCTGCCGACGAACTCGCGCAACACCGCCTCATCGATCCCGTTGCCCTGCACCCGCCAGAGCAGTGCATCGATCCGGTCCGCGCCCCAGAACAGTTCCTCATCCCAGTCGACCCGGAACGTCGGCACCCCGAACACGCCATCCGTCGCGGCCCGTGCCGTCGCGTCCGCCAGCGCCTGCTTGATGGCCGGCGTCTTGGCCGCCGCCAGCAGGGCGGTCCCGTCCATTCCGGCCTCGTCCGCCAGGCGCACGAGTGTCGCCTCATCCATCAGGTTGGCGCCACGCTCCCAGGTCGCGCACGTGAACGCGACCAGCAGGTTGCGCCGCGCGGCATCGTCGGCCACCGCCGTACACATCAGTAGCGCAGCCAGTGGACTGAACGGATGGCCGGGCGGTCCGGCGAAGGGCAGGCCGCGCCGGGCCGCTTCGCGCATCACGTCGCGGAACAGGTAGCGGCGCTTGGCGTCCACCTCGGCCGGGCCGATATTGGCGTGCGCGTTCAACAGACCCGCGAACAGCACGGGCACCACGACGATGCGCGCCCCGGCCGCCTCGATGCGGTCGAGGTCGCGCAGGCCCAGCCAGGCGTACGGACTGACCGGATCCGCATAGCAGCGCACCGTGGTCACGGCGCGCTCAGAACACGTTCTTCCACTCGCGCAGCGCCGCGAACACGGCTACGGGATCCGCGTCGGCACCGAGGCGGCCGGCCGCCGCCAGGCTGGCGACGATGGTGGGCTCGCGCGTGCGCAGGAAGGGATTGGTTGCCTTTTCGATCGCGATCGTCGACGGGATCGTCGGCAGGTGCGTGCCGCGCAGCTGGCTGTCGTTGGCGATGCGCATCTGCAGCGCCCGGTTGCCCGGTTCGAGCGTTTCGGCGAAGCGCAGGTTGGACAAGGTATATTCGTGGGCGCAATAGACCAGCGTATCGTCGGGGAGGGCGGCCAGCTTGGCCAGCGATGCCGCCATCTGCGCGGGCGTGCCTTCGAACAGACGGCCGCAGCCGCCGCCGAACAGCGTGTCGCCGCAGAACAGCCAGTGGGCGCCGCCGTCCGGGCGGACGTAGGCGATGTGGCCGTTCGTGTGGCCGGGAACGTCCAGCACGGCGAGGTCGAGTGCGAGGCTGGGCACCCGGACGCGATCGCCTTCGCCCAGCGGGTGACTGACCACCGCGATGCCGTCGTTGCGGGGGCCGAACACGGGCACGTTGCTGTGTTCGAGCAAGCGCATCACGCCGCCAATGTGGTCAGCATGGTGATGGGTGAGTAGAATGGCGGTCAGGGTGAGCCCATTTGCCCGCAGGGCCGCGAGGATCGGTTCGGCGTCGCCCGGATCGACCGCAGCCGCATGGACCCCGTCATGGATGAGCCACAGGTAATTATCCTTGAACGCTGGCACGGTCAGTACTGCAAGTTCAGTGGGCGAGGGAGTCATAGGGGTATGAATAAGGGTTGGGCATGGACAGCGCGGCATCCGAAAAATCCATTATAGCGCTCGACCGCTGGCTGCAATCGCCGGCGGGCGCCTACGTGCGCGCGTGGGAGCAGGCGTGCCTGGACGAGTTGACGGTCGATATCTTCGGCTTCAACGCGATCCAGATCGGCGTGCCCCAGATCGACGCGCTGGCCGCCAACCGCATGCCCAATAAATGGCAGGCGGCGACGCGTACGTCGACGGCCGACGAACTGGCCTATGCGAGGACGGGCAAGCAGATCGCGGTGGCGCTCGACTTCGCCGACCTGCCGTTCGCCTCGCAGAGCCTGGACCTCGTCGTGCTGCCGCACGTGCTCGAGTTCGCGGCCGAGCCGCACCAGGTGTTGCGTGAGGTCGAGCGGGTGCTGATCCCGGAAGGCCAGGTGATCATCTGCGGCTTCAATCCGGCCAGCCTGTGGGGCATGCGCCAGGGGATGGGCCGCATCACGAGCAGCGACTACCTGCCGGCCGCGGGCGAGTTCATTTCTATGCCGCGCCTGAAAGACTGGTTAAAATTGTTGAATCTCGGCGTCACGCGCAGCCATTTCGGCTGTTACGCGCCGCCGTTCCGGACCGCGCAGTGGCTCAACCGGTTCGCCTTCGTCGAAGGGGCGGGGCGGCGCTGGTGGCCTTATCTCGGTGCCGTGTACATCGTGCACGCGATCAAGCGCGTGAAGGGCATGCACATCATCGGACCGGCCTGGAACAAGAAGCCGAGCAAGGCGCCGCAGGCGGTGCCGGCGACCAACCGCAACGAACATCACAAGTAATACGTATAAGGAAGAAAGCGCAGCATGACCAAAGTTCAGATTTATACCGACGGCGCCTGCAAGGGAAATCCGGGCACCGGCGGCTGGGGCGCGCTGCTCGTGGCCGATGGCGGCCACGAAAAGGAGATCTTCGGCGGCGAGCCGAACACGACCAACAACCGGATGGAATTGCGCGCCGTGATCGAGGCGCTGATCACGCTCAACCGGCCGTGCGAGGTCGTGCTGCACACCGACAGCCAGTACGTGCAGAAGGGCATCTCGGAATGGATCCACGGCTGGAAGGCGCGCGGCTGGAAGACGGCGGCGAAGGAACCTGTCAAGAACGACGACCTGTGGAAGGCCCTGGACGCCGCCCAGCAGCAGCACGCCGTCGAATGGCGCTGGGTGCGCGGCCACAACGGCCATCCCGGCAACGAACGTGCGGACGTGCTGGCGAATATGGGCGCGGCGTCGGTAAAGCGCTGATTTTGCTATACTAATTGGTTCTTCTTAACGCTTTTTGAGTCTTCACGCGCATGCGCCAAATCGTCCTCGATACCGAAACCACAGGCCTGAATCCGCGCACCGGCGACCGCATCATCGAGGTCGGTTGCGTCGAAATCTTCAACCGCAAGCTGACCGGCAATAACTTCCACCGTTATATCAATCCCGAGCGCGACTCGGACGAAGCGGCACTGGCGGTCCACGGCCTGACGACCGAGTTCCTCAGCGATAAACCGAAGTTCCACGAGATCGCCCACGAGCTGCGCGAATTCGTGCAGGGCGCCGAGATCATCATCCACAACGCGCCGTTCGACCTCGCGTTCCTGAACCACGAGTTCGAACGCATGGGCCTGCCGCCATTCGTCGAGCATTGCGCCAGCGTGATCGACACCTTGGTGCACGCCAAGGAACTGCATCCCGGCAAACGCAACTCGCTGGACGCACTGTGCGACCGCTACGGCATCTCGAACGCGCACCGCAAGCTGCACGGCGCATTGCTGGACTCGGAGCTGCTGGCCGACGTCTACCTGGCGATGACGCGCGGCCAGAACACCTTGTCGATGGATGTCGAGGTCGAAACGGGCAGCGACGGTCTCGTGCTGGAAGCCGGTCCGCTGGGCGACATCCTCGTGGTCCCGGCCAGCGCCGAGGATCTCGCCGAACACGACAACATCCTCGCCGCGCTCGACAAAGGCGTGAAAGGCGAATGTGTTTGGAGAAAATATTCTCCGCAGGGGTGACAAAACGCAAAACGCCCCCTATAATGCTCGTCATTGCAGCGATGCAATCGCAGCAAAGCAGTAGAAAGTAGGGCGGTTAGCTCAGGGGTAGAGCACAGCATTCACACTGCTGGGGTCGCAAGTTCGAAACTTGCACCGCCCACCAGAATATAAGGTTTCGATTTATAGGCCTCGATCCCGTTAGCGAGTTGGGAATTTGGGGAATCGGAACAAAAGAAAGCCAGCGACAAGCTGGCTTTTTTTTTTGGTTTCACGAATCAGATCGCATCGACGCTCGGCAACCTGGTATTCACCACGCCGCATCCGTCGACTGTGCCGTCAGGTACACGGCATGGCGCCGATCGTCGCCCCGAGGGTGCCTGCCGGGACGATCGTCTCGGCTGACGGCAGCTTCATGCCGGAGAGATCGAAGAATGGGAACACCATCTGGTACGGCAGGGTGTCGCAGTTGCCGTCGCCATCCATCGACGCGCACACCCGCGCACGCACGAAGCGGATACAGTTGTCGGCATTCGGGTCGGTCATGCAGTTCAACCGGTTGCCTGCAGGGCATGTCGGAAGAGTACTCATGTGATTCAAGTCCCAGGTCGCCTTCGAGACCGACAGATAGTCGATCTTGACGTTATCGGAAGTGACGGGCGCACCGAGCGCGAGCGGGCCGGATGAATTACGGAAGACGGCATCCGCCTGGACCTTCTGCAGCGCGGTCGTGTCCCTGTAGTCGACGTTTGCCGCCGCGGAGGCGGCGCGGCGCGTTACCTCTTCCAGTGTGTTCAGCAGGAACTCCATGCGTGCCAGCTCGAGTGTGCCGAACACGATCGTAAAAAAGATAATCGCGACCAGCGCGAATTCGACCGCCACGGAGCCTGCCTCTTGTGTTTGCCCTTTGAATTCTCTTCGTTTCATGTCAATTCCCCACGTAGCGCGCCGGCGCATAAGGTGAAATCAACAGACCGGTGTCGCTGCCCGTGAGCGGGTTGATATAAGTGAAACCGATCGACACGTCGAATTGATAAAGCGTGTGATTGACATCCTTGGTGTACGTGACCGTGCATGGTTTCGTCATCGGACTTCCCCCCACCAGGTAGATGCAGAAAATGGCCGGATCCACGGGGACGCCGTCCGGGACGATGCCGGCCATTTCTTTCTCGACGATCTTCCTTGCCAGGGTGAGGGCGGCGAAGTTGCCGTCCGGCCCCGATGTGATGACTTCGACCCTTGGCGCCGTCGACAGGTAGAGCGTCGCGTCGTGCACGGCTTTCTGCGCCGCCGAGTATTGACGAAAATAAAAGGCCAGGACGACCGATGGGAATGTCAGGAACAGCACCAGGAGAGGAAGCACGATCGCCATCTCGATGGCGACCGACCCGTGTTCGTACTGCCGCCCGGTTGACTCGCGTGTTCGTCTCATCGGTAGAGCCTCGCATTGCCGCCCAGTGCGGCCTCGGTGTTCATCCCGGCGAACTCCGCATACAGTGCGGTCGAACTTGCGGGGACCGTCATGAAGAACTTCGCGATCCCGACCACAGTTGCCGTCGAGCTGGTGCCTGCGGGAACAGGGCAGTGCAGCAGCGGAACGTTAAGCACCCGGGTATTGCGGTAGGGTTTGTAAGTTGCACTTCCGCCAGTCGATTGATAGGGCGTCGTGCCCGGATAGGATTGCGCCGCGGGCGATCCTGGGTTGTAGAGCACGCTCCAATCCGCCGTGCCGAAGGTGAGGTAGCCACCCGCCGGTTCGACGCCGCCATTCGCGACATAGGATGTGTACTTGGCCGCTTTTGCATAGGTCCACAGCGGCCCATAGGCGGTCTTCGTCGCGCCCGCGGGCTTTTCCGCGACCGTCAACAGCGGATCCGGGGCCGTCAATGGATTGGCGGAGAGGCCGTCCGGCTTGTATTTCATCCACGTCGCGCTGTTGAGATCGAAGATCCTGACGTTTGGATCGGCCGGTGCCGTCGATGACTGGCACGGCGTGACATAGGTACCGAACCGGGAATTCAGATGCACGTAGAGCGAGCCGATGGGGAAGCCTCGCTCGACCGCGATGTCGCCGCCTCCCAACGTGGGAATCGCCAACCTTCCCGTGCAGACGAACGGCGCGACGACGTCCATCCGGTTCATCATTGTCGTGCCAACCGTGCCGGGCGGTGCGATCGGATTCACCAGGAAGTTTTCGGGCGCGCTTCCGCCGGGGTTCAGGTTCATCAGGTCGTAGCTGACGCCGCGCCTGAAGCCGAATTCCACGAGTTCGCCCGATGGGAGAGAAGCCGCATTCGTATCCGAGTTGGCGCAGATCGCGAGCGGCACTACGTTCAATGAATCGCGGCCAGCCACCGCCACGGCCGCCACATGCGTCTTCGTAAGCACAGGTGACAGGACGGTGATCAGGAAATTGTCGACTTCCCCGTGCCTGGCGTCGAGGGCCGAGGTGTCGACCCGGGCAAAAAACGTCCTGGAGGCGCTGGCCTTTGCCGTTGCGCCGTCCACCCAGCCGCCCGTACTGCCATCGACGCCGGTGCCGAACGTAAGCGCGGCGCTGGACCACGAAACACTGTCGCTGCTGTACGAAAAGGTATAACCGACCACGGCTTGTCCGGCCGCCGCGATGGCCCTGTCGATACCGTCCGGCGTACCGTCCAGGGTCGAGGCCGCGGCCAGGGCGACGGCATCGGCGACACTTTGCAGTTCCGCTTTCCTGTTGTAACTACGGCTGAGGTCAAGAGCCATCCCGAACATCGCGATCATGAGGATGATGACAAAGGGCGTCATGATGGCGATGGCGCCATTCTCGGATCGCCGTCGGCGCAATCGGGTGTGTCGCCGTGCGGAAGGCGGCACCTGCCTTGGTGTTTCGATGGGCACGGATCGATCCTCCTGGTAGCCTGGACAGCTGCCGAAGCAGCTCGCCAGATAAGAATCGTAGAGGCTGGTAGCGCCGGTACGTTGAGGAGTCGCAACGCGGGGTCCGGCGCCAGGGCAATTGCTCGAGCTACACGGCGAATTGAGCGCGGCCAAACCATTCATGCCTGGAGGTTGCTGTCTAGATATAACTGCTTCAGAGTCGACGTCGCGCCGGACCAGGCGACCGACCAGCGAAGGAGGCGATATGTCGATCATCGAAGAGAACGTCAGGCGATTTGCCGCAAACAGCATTTTCCCGTCGTTCTTCCTTGCGGTACTTGGTCTGGTGCTCGCCCAGGCGGGCGCCGCGCAGATGCACGGATCCTGGGGCCTCCATATCTTCGTCGGCGTCCCGGGTGTCGCCCTGGCCGGGCTCGCATTATTTCGGGCGCGATTGCATTGGCCGGCCGCCGGCACGGACGTGCGGCTTGCGCCCGCGCGCGCCCTGGGCTCGTATATTCTGCTGCTTGCGGCAGGTGCCGTCATCGGCGCCGTGGCGTGTTCGGGCCCGGTACTGGCGCTCGGGATCGGAGCCGCCTTCACGTATCTGCTGCCCTGGACGAAGATCCCGGCGTGCCGCGTCCGGTTTGTCGTGTCGGCGGCGGCTGTTCTCGCCGGCGCCGGCGCCGTCGCATTTGTCGCCAACCAGGGAAGCCGTGCGCAATCGCTGTACTTCATGACCGCCGCGTGGCTACTGTATTTTCCCGCGATGGCCATGCATCTTGTCGTACTGCTGTCGCTCGATCGCGGCTACCGTCTCCGCGCGTCGCGCACCACGGCGATGTCGGACCTCGACATGCACGCGCCGCTCCCGCGGTGACAAAGACCGATGCGTCAACGACGTGCCGCCGGCGGCATAGTCATGTGATCGTTACCATAGGTTGGGTTACAATCGCGTTGCGGATCCGGGAAACGTGATCCTTCGCAGATATCGACAACATATGGAGACCCTATGCACACGCGCTTGACCCGCTTACTGATGACGGCACTGGGCGGATTGTCCGTGATGATGGCGGCGCGCGCGGCCGAGCCGGCGCGCGCCATCCAGGTCGTGCAACTCAAGGGCGATGCGGGGGGCAAGCGGTTCGAAGGATTCGGCGTCGTCGACGGCGGCGGCGGCACGTCCGTGCTGCTGAAGGACTATCCGGAGCCGCAACGCAGCCAGATCCTCGACCTGATCTACAAGCCGGACTTCGGCGCCTCCGTGAGCGCGCTGTACGTGGAAATACCCGGCGACGGCAACTCGACCCAGGGCTCGATGCCGAGCCACATGCACACGCGCGACGACTTGAACTACGACCGCGGCTACACCTGGTGGGTGATGACCGAGGCGCACAAGCGCAACCCGCTGCTGGCGCTGGACGGCACCATCTGGAGCGCCCCGGGCTGGATCGGCGACCGCGGCGGCCTGTTCGCCGGCGGCAGTGGCGATGCGCGCTTCTTCTCGCAGGACACGGCCGACTATTACGTGGCGTGGCTGCGCGGGCTGCGCGATGTCTACGGGCTCCGGATGGACGCGCTGGGCGTGCGCAACGAGAAGGGGGTCAGCTACGGGCTGGTCAAGGCGATGCGCAAGACCCTCGATGGCAGCGGTTTCGGCAAGGTCAGGCTGCACGCATTCGACAACTGGCCCGATGAATGGAAGTTCGACTTCGTCAAGGACCTCGACGCCGATCCCGAGCTGGCCGCGGCGATCGGCGCGATTGGCGCACACGTCAACACGGACACCTCGACCGTCCCGGCCGGCGTGCGCGCCACGGCGGCGCGGCTGGGCAAGCCGCTCTGGAACACGGAGGCGCATGTCTACAAGGCCGGCTACGATGGCCTGATCGGGAACGTCGAATCGTTCAACGAGAACTACATCCGCAGCGGCATGACGCGCTTCGTCAACTGGTACGGCATCGCGGGCCTGTACACGATGGAGCCTTATTCCGGCGCGAAGGAAGCGGCGCTGCGCGCCAACTGGCCGTGGAGCGGCCATTACGAACCGAACCCCAGCCTGTGGGGCTATGCGCATTATGGCCAGTTCACGCGGGTCGGCTGGACCTACCTGGATGGTGCCAGCGGCGACCTCGCCGCGGGCGGCACCTACGTCACGCTGAAATCGCCCGGCAAGGATTACAGCGTCATCATCGAGACCCACAAGGCCACGGCGCCGCAGCAGGTGCGCTTCGTGATCGGGCGCGGCCTGTCGCACGCCGGTCTCGCGGTCTGGCGCAGCAATGCGCATGACTATTTCACGCGCCAGGCGGACCTCGTGCCCGTGCGCGGGACGGTCGCGCTGACGCTCGAGCCGAATGCGGTGTATTCGCTCACGACGACGCGTGGCCAGCGCAAGGGCAGCTTCGCCGACGTGCCGCCGCTGCGGCCGTTCCCGTTCCCGTACCGTGAAACGTTCGACGGGTATGCGCACCCGCGCCAATGGGGCTACCTGCCGCGCTATTTCGCCGACATCGCCGGCGCGTTCGAACTGGGCGCATGTCCGGCACGGCCAGGAACCTGCCTGCACCAGGCCGTGCCCGTGCCGACGATTTCCTGGGCGCCGGACTGGAAGCCTTATACGATCATCGGCGACGATGCATGGACCGATTACGAGGCCGGCGCCGACGTGCACGTCGGCCCCGGCGAATCCGCGGCCGTGATGGGCCGGGTGAACCAGGTGGGCACCGGTTACGGCATCATCCCCAAGGGTTACTACCTGCAGCTGGAAGACGGCGGCCGCGTGAGCCTCGTCGTCGTGCGCGGCAAGGCCGACAAGAAGGCGCTCGTCGGCGACGGCGAGCAGCAGGCGCTGATCAAGGCACAGAACGAGGCCGGCGAGGGTGGCGAGAAGGTATTGGCCACGGGCGCGGTGGCCGGTGCCGACGGCTGGCACACGCTCAAGTTGCGCTTCGCGGGGTCGACCATCGGCGGCTTCGTCGACGGCAAACTGGTCGTGCAGGCCGACGATGCGCTGTACGGACACGGCATGGCCGGCCTGATGGCGGGACCGACGTCCCGGGGATTCAGCATGCCGTATTTCGACAACGTCGTCGTCAACCGGATCGACGGCCCGCCGCCGCCCGCCACCGAGGCGCTGCCCGGACAGGCGCCGCTTTATCCGGGCAAGGACTGAGCGCCGCCGGCCATCGCACGGGGCGTCCGGTTCAACCCGCGGCCGGCGCGACCGACGCGCCCTCGATGCCGTGGCGGACCAGGGCGTCGGCCACGAACCCGCTCGCCTTCATCTCTTCGACGAACTGCGCGAGGAACGCGGCCGCTTGCTCGCCGCGGCTCTTCGGCGTGCCCATCGCCTGCTGGATGACCATGAAGCGGCCGTCCAGCAGTCGCAGGCCGCTGGAGCGCCGCGCATCCGCTTCCAGCTGCTGTTTGACGCCGGCCGCCACGTCCGCGCCCGATTCCAGGAAGGTGTCGACGACGGTGGGCGACGTCGGCGCGCGCACGATCTGCGCTTGCCGCAGCGTGCGCGTCAGGTACAGGTCGTAGGCGCTGCCCTTGCCGACCACGACGCGGTTGTGCGCCCGGTCGACGTCCTCGTTGGCGCGGATGGGCGACGCGTCTTTCACGAGATAGCAGCCTTCGATCAGCACATAGGCCGCGCTGAACGCGATGTTCGCGCCGCGCACCGGGTCGATGGCGAAGAAGCCGATATCCGCGGCCCCGGATGCGACGACGTCCACCGATTTGCCGGCCGCGTCCACGACGACGCGTTCCAGGTCCACGCCCAGCAGGCGCGCGAATTCGCCGGCCAGGTCGACCGACACGCCGCGCGCGCCGCCGTCCGCGTCCCGGTAGGCGAGGATCGGATTGCCGAGATTGATGGAAGCGCGCAGCTTGCCGGTCGGGGTGAAGGCGGAGCGGATCGAAGGCGAAAGTAGCATGGTCGTTGTCGGATGGAGGTTCAGGGTTGCAGGATGTGTTCGATTTTCGCCAGCGACCGCAGCGTGTGTTCCAGGTGCTCGCGCATGAAGGCGGATGCTTCGTCATTGCGGTCGCGTTCGAGCAGGTCGAGGATGTGCAGGTGCTGGCGGCAGTGTTCGGGGTAGCGGTCGCGCTTCGTCATCGAGCGGTAGGACAGCAGGCGCCGCACGCGGTTGGCGCGCTTGATCGTATCGATGAAGAACGGGTTGCCGGACGCTTCGACGAGGCTTTCGTGGAAGCGCACGCCGCGGTCGTGCAGCTCGTCCGCGGTGGCCGTCTCGATGCCGCCGTCCAGCAGGCGCAGCTCCGTCTCGCGGCACTGCTGGAGGATCTTGCGGTCCAGCCTGTAGCCCGGTTCGAGCAGCGCGGCCGGCTCCAGCGCCAGGCGCAGGCGGTACGATTGCAGCAGGCTGTCCGGCGTCGTCAGCATCGTCGAGAAGGTCCAGCCGTAGCCGGGCTTGCGCTCGGCCCAGCCTTCCTTCGCGATCCGCCCCAGCACGGCGTTCAGCTGCGCGGCCGTCAGGCCGTAGCGGGTTCTTATGAGCTGCTCGGAGAATTCTTGCGGCAGCTCGTTCGTCAACAGGTCGTCGGCGATCCGGAAATACACGCTCGTGACGACGTCCGGCTCGTCCAGGCCCAGGCGCGCGACGATGTTCGCGACCGGCTCGTCGAGCGACGTGGCGACGAAATAGCCGCGGTTGCGTTCGCGCGTGACGATGCCCCTGTCGTGCAGCAGGGCGAGCGCGCTGTTGACCGGCTGGCGCGACACGCGCAGCCGGTCCGCCAGCATCTGGGCCGGCAGGTGGCTGCCTGCTTCCCAGGCTTCGGTCTTGATCAGTTCGATGATCTGTTTCGGGATCGTTGTTTCGGCGTTCATGGTATTCGTGGATGACGGCGCGCGGGCCTCGTCCGAATATTATGACGCACGCTGATCGGCGATGGTCTTTTGCAGGATGTACGGAATCACGCCGCCCTGGCGCAGCAGGTCGACTTCGAGCCGGGTCTCGACGGCCGCCGTGGCGGCGTACGATTCGACGCCGCCGTCCGCGCGCAGCACGCGCACCGTGATCGTTGCGCGCGGCCCGATCGCATCCGCCGGGGCATCGATCCCGATCCGGTCGCCGGGTGCGATGCGCAGGCGATCCGGCGCGCATTCGGGCGGTACGCGCAGCGGCAGGATGCCCATGCCGATCAGGTTCGACCGGTGGATGCGTTCGAAGCTTTGCGCCAGCACGGCGCGGATGCCGAGCAGGCGCTGGCCCTTCGCGGCCCAGTCGCGCGACGAGCCCGTGCCGTAGCGTTCGCCCGCCAGCAGCACGACCGCGGCGCCGTCGTCGCGGTAGCGCTGCGCCACGTCGAAGATCGGCGCCACGGTGCCGCTCGGGACGTGCAGCGTCTGCCCGACGGGCGACCCTGGCCACAGCAGGTTGCGCAGCGACTTGCTGTAGAACGCGGCGCGCATCATGACTTCCCAGTTGCCGCGGCGCGAGGCGAACACGTTCAGGTCGGCGCGCTCGTCGCCCCGTTCGACGAGGAAATCGGCGACGAAGCTGTCCTGCGGGATCGCGCTGGCCGGCGAGATGTGGTCGGTCGTGACATCGTCGCCCACGACCAGCAGCGGGTACGCCGTGTAGCGCCCCAGCTGGCTGCCTTCGGACAGCGACGCGAACGGCGGCCGGCGCAGCGCCGTCGATGCCGGATTCCACGGGAACAGCGGCGTGTCCGGCACCGCCAGGCCGTGCCAGGCCGGGTTCAGGCTCGCGCGCGCGAAGGCCGTCGGGAAGTCGTCGGGACGCAGCGCGCTCGCCAGCACGGCGTCGACTTCCTCCGCGGCGGGCCACAGGTCGCGCAGGTAGACGGGGTTGCCGTCGGCGCCCGTCTGCACGGGATCGCGGCCCAGGTCCAGCTCGGCGTTGCCGGCCAGCGCGAACGCGATGACGAGCGGCGGCGACATCAGGAAGCCGAGGTCGAGATCGGGATGGACGCGTCCCGGGAAGTTGCGGTTCCCCGACAGCACGGCGACCGGTTTGATGCGGCCGTGCGCCAGCGCGTCCTGCACGGGCGCCGGCAGCGCGCCGGAATTGCCGATGCAGGTCGTGCAGCCGTAGCCCACGATGTCGAAGCCGACGGCGGACAGGTCGTCGATCAGGCCGGCCCGTTCGAGATACGCGGCGGCGGCCGGCGAGCCGGGGCCCAGCGAGGTCTTGACCCATGCCGGCACCTTGAGGCCGCGTGCGCGCGCACGCCGCGCGACGAGGCCGGCCGCCACCAGCAGGCGCGGGTCGGACGTGTTCGTGCAGCTCGTGATGGCGGCAATGACGACGGGATGGCGCGGCATGCCGCCCGCACCGGGTGCCGGCTCGAAGGCCAGGCCGGCCAGCACGCGCGCCGTTTCCGTATAGGCCAGCAGGTCCTGCGGGCGCTTTGGGCCGGCCACGTGGATCGCGACCTGGTCGAGATCGATGTCGATCGTGCGGGTGTAGACGGGGCGCGCGTCCGGATCGAACCACAGGCCGTTGCGGCGCGCATACGCCTCGACCAGCGTCGCGCGCGCGGCCGGGCGGCCGGTCTGCGCGAGGTAGTCCAGGGTGTGCCGGTCGATGGGGAAAAAGCCGGTGGTGGCGCCGTACTCCGGCGCCATGTTGGCGACCACGGCGCGCTCGCCCGCGCTCAGCGTCGCGACGCCGGGGCCGAAGAACTCGACGAATTCACCCGCGACGCCGATCCGGCGCAGGCGCTGGGTGACCGTCAGCGCGAGGTCGGTGGCAACGGCGCCCGCCCGCAGGCGGCCCGTCAGGCGCACGCCGATCACGTCCGGCACGCGCAGCATCGTCGGCATCCCGAACATCACTGTCTGCGCTTCCAGCCCGCCCACGCCCCAGCCGAGGACGCCGATGCCGTTGATCATCGGCGTATGGCTGTCGGTGCCGATCATCATGTCCGGCACGACCCACGTCGCGCCGTCCCGTTCCTCCGTCGTGACGACGGTTGCCAGCTGTTCCAGGTTGATCGTGTGCATGATGCCTGTGCCGGGCGGATGGATGCGCACGCCCCGCATGACTTTCGACGCCCAGCGCAGGAAGGTGTAGCGCTCGGCGTTGCGGCGCATTTCCAGTTGCAGGTTGCGGTCGACGGCGTCGCGTTGCGCGAAGAATTCCACGGCCAGCGAGTGGTCGATCGAGATGTCGACGGGCAGGCCGGGATTCAGCACGGCAGGGTCCCGGCCCGCGTCGTGGAGCGCGTCGCGCATGCCCGCGATGTCGACCAGCGCTGGCGTGCTCGTCGTGTCGTGCATCAGCACGCGGCCCGGCTGGAAGGCGATCTCCGCCTCGCTCGTGCCGTGATCCAGCCAGCCGAGGACGGCGGCGATGCCGGCGTCGCGCTCGTCGCCCGCCGTGTTGCGCATGAGGTTTTCCAACAACAGGCGCAGGACCACGGGCAGGCGGACGAGATCGTCGCCGAAAGCGGCGGGCAGGTCGACCATGCGGTAGCGGTTGCCGGCGTGGTCGAGGTAGGCCGGCGATGGGGGGCAAAAATTTTTCATGAGCCATTGTTGCATATTCTCGATAAAAAATGCAATATACAAAAACAGAACATCAGAAATACACAGGAGACATCATGAAAACCCCCATCCCACCCGGGACGAGGACGCGGCGGCGCCGGGTCCTCCAGGCCATTCTCTCGAGCGCAGGACTCGGCATGGCCGGTGCGTCCCCGGCGCACGCAGTTCAATCCCATCCATCCCAAGGAGTCCCGATGTTTGCCTATGCAGGCTCACGCACGACGCGCGAACGCAACGCCCGTGGCGAAGGTATCAGCGTATTCAAGGTCGACCAGGACCGCGGCCGCCTCGAGCTCGTGCAGATCGTGCGCGACCTCGTCAATCCCTCGTTCCTGGCACTGGACAAGACCGGCACCCATCTGTATGCGGTGCACGGCGACATGAGCGACATCAGCGCCTTCCGTGTCGATCGCGCCACGGGCACGCTGGCATTCGTGAACCGCCAGGGCACGGGCGGCAAGAACCCGGTGCACCTGGCGATCGATCCGGACGGCCGTTACGTCGTCGTCTCGAACCACCTCGGCTCCAGCCTGGCCGTGCTGCCGATCCGGGCGGACGGCAGCCTGGGCGCGCTGGCGCAGTTGGTCACGCTGGAAGGGCCGCTCGGTCCGCACCGCGTGGAACAGAAGCTCTCCAAGCCGCATTTCAATCCGTTCGACCCCAGCGGCCGCTTCGTCATCGTGCAGGACAAGGGCCTGGACCGCATATTTTCGTTCCGCTTCGCCGATGGCAGGCTGGCGCCGGCGGACCCGCCGTTCGTCGCGGCGCGCGAGGGCGCCGGGCCGCGCCACATGGCGTTCGCGCCGCGCCGGGGCATGGCCTATGTGCTGAACGAACTGGATTCGACCGTCACGGCCTATGCCTATTCGGAGCGCAACGGCGCGCTGGCGCCGCGCCAGGTCCTGGGCACGCTGCCGGACACGTTCACGGGCAACAGCCGCGCCGCGGAGATCCAGGTCGACGCCGGCCAGAACTTCCTGTACGCGTCGAACCGTGGCCATGACAGCATCGCAGTGTTTCGCATCGACCCGGCCACGGGGCTGCTGACGTTCCTGGGCGCGGACCCGGCGCAGGGCAGGACGCCGCGCTTCTTCTCCTTGAGCCCTAACGGCCGCTTCCTGTTCGCGCTGAACGAGGACAGCGACAGCATCGTCGCGTTCGCCGTCGACGCGCGCGACGGGCGCCTGACGCCGACCGGCTTTGCGCTGCAGTCGGGCAGCCCGGTATGCATGATCTTCTCCGCACCGGCCCAACCGTCCAATCCCTGACCGAAGGAGACACAACACATGTCCGCCACCCCAATGCCGCAACCGATCGACGAGCGTGCGCTCGTCAGCAAGATCACGTGGAAGATCATTCCGTTCGTATTCATCCTGTACGTGATCTCCTATCTCGACCGGGCCAACATCGGCTATGCCGCCCTCCAGATGAACAAGGAGCTGGCGCTGTCCAGCGAAGCGTTCGGCCTCGTCTCGGGCATCTTCTTCATCGGCTACTTCCTGTTCGAGGTCCCGAGCAACGTGGCGCTGAACCGCTTCGGCGCCCGCATCTGGATCGCGCGCATCCTGCTGACCTGGGGCGTGATCTCGGTGGCGTGCGGCTTCGTGCAGAACGCCACCCAGCTGTACATCCTGCGCTTCCTGCTCGGCGTGGCCGAGGCGGGGTTCTTCCCGGGGATCATCGTGTACCTGACCTACTGGTTCCGCCAGAAGGAACTCGCCACGACGGTCGCGCTGTTCACGGCGGCGATCCCGGTCTCGTACATCATCGGCGCGCCGGTGAGCACGTGGATCATGGACAACGTGAACTGGCTCGGATGGAGCGGCTGGCGCTGGATGCTGGTGCTGGAAGGCGTGCCGGCGGTCGTTGGCGGCGTGTTGTGCTTCCTGTACCTGACCGACCGTCCGCACCAGGCCACGTGGCTCACGCAGGCCGAGAAGGACTGGCTGCAGGCCGAGCAGGACAAGGACCGCAAGAGCCGTCCCGCCGCCGTCCACCTGGACCTCGGCAGGACGATCGCCAACCCGCGCGTGCTGTACCTGTCGTTCATCTATTTCGTGTACCAGTGCGGCAGCCTCGGTACCGGCTACTGGATGCCGCAGATTATCAAGTCGTTCTCGGCCAGGCTGTCGCATACGCAGGTCGGCCTGATCGCGATGATCCCTTACCTGATCGCCACCATCGCGATGATCTGCTGGTCGCGCAGCTCGGACAAACGCAACGAGCGCCGCCTGCATTCGGCCATCCCGCTGGGCGTGGCCGCCGTCGCGATGCTGGCGACGGGCCTCGTGACCGATCCGGTCGCGTCGATCGCGATGATCAGCCTGACGCTGGCCGGCCTGTACGCGTTCAAGTCGCCGTTCTGGGCGCTGCCGACGCTGTTCCTGTCGCGCGAATCAGCGTCCGTCTCGATCGCGATCATCAATTCGATCGGCAACCTGGGCGGCTTCGTCGGCCCGTTCTTCATCGGCTACGTCAAGGGCAGCACGCATAGCGCAACGACGGGCCTGATGCTGCTGGCCGGCCTGGTCTGCGTGGCGTTCCTGATGACGGTCTTCATCCGCATCGACCAGCGCAAGAACGCCGCCGAGGGCGCGCGCGCCTCCGCTCACTGACCTGACCACACGGGCGTACGAGCCCGCCGCGCGCCCCCGCGCGCGGCGGATGGCGTCGTGCGTCCCGACGATCCATGCATCCAACCACAACGGAGACACCCATGAAACCATCGACCATCGCCTGCGCCGTCCTGACCCTGGCCTGCGCCGGCGCCCACGCACAAACCAACGTCACCGTCTACGGCGTCGTCGACGTCGGCATCAAGTACGACAACAGCAGCGCGAAATCGGGCACGTGGTCCGAATCGTCCGGCAACCGCCTGGGCAGCCGCCTGGGCTTCCGCGGCACCGAACAACTCGGTGACGGGTTGCGCGTCGCGTTCACGCTGGAAAGCGGGTTCAACCCGGACGACGGCAACTTGAACAACGGCGGCCGCCTGTGGGGCCGCCAGGCATGGGTCGGGCTGGAAGGCGGCTTCGGCGCGGCCTATCTCGGCCGACAATATAGCTCGACCTACCTGGCGCTGAAGGCCATCGACCCGTTCAAGAACCAGGAAGCGGGCAACGCCCAGCGTACCTATGGCTATGGCATCGGGCAGGTCGATCCGATCTCGCGGGCCGACAATACCGTCACGTACGAGACGCCCGCGGTGAACGGCTGGCACGTCCGCGGCGGCTACAAGTTCGGCGAATCCGCGAACGGCTTCCGCACCAACAGCAGCAGGTTCGTCGGCCTGGTGCACGATGCCGGGCCCTGGGTGATGCACGTCAGCTGGCAGGACAGCGACGGCGTCCCGCTCGGCGCCGCGACGACGCAGCTGGGCGGCATCGTCGCGGCCACCGGCCTCGGTGCATCGACCGTGCGCGTCAGGAATGCGCTCGCGGGCGTCGTCTACGACGTCGGCTTCATGAAGCTGCACGCTGGCTACGGCGACACGAAGCTGTCCGCGGCCGGCGCGACGGACATCCGCAACACGCTGCTGGGCGTGACCGTGCCGGTGCCGACGGGCACGGTGATCGCGTCGTGGAACCGCAGCGACCTGCGCGACCTGGCGCACGGCGTCGCGCAGCAGGCCGGCATCGGCTACAGCTACCCGCTGAGCAAGCGCACGACCCTGTACTCGTCCGCGAGCTGGACGCGCAACGAGAGCCAGGTCGCGCTGAACGCCTATGCCAAGGGGGCGAGCCAGCACGAGGCGCGCCTGGGTATCGTCCACACCTTCTGAACGGCGCCGCGCACGCCACGGTCCGATTCCGCTTGCGGACGGAATTGCTTTAGGCTTAAAGTATCTCCCGGTACGCATCGACCGTTCTTTTCTCCGGGGGCGCTTCATGACGGGCATGTCCGCTGCAGAGTTGAGTCCATCGGCCCACGTCGACACCTTCGCGCGGGACCATCTCCCGCCCGTCGACCTGTGGCCGGACCTCGTGTTCGACCTGCCCGGGCTCCAGTACCCGGCGCGCCTGAATTGCGTGGCGGAGCTGCTGGACCGCCACGTCGCGGCCGGACGCGGCGCGCGCAGCGCCGTGCTGGGCGACGCGCTGACGTGGACCTATGCCGAGCTGCAGGCGCAGGTGGACCGCGTCGCCCACGTGCTGCGGGCGGATATGGGACTGGTGCCCGGCAACCGCGTGCTGCTGCGCGGGTCGAACTGTCCGGCGATGGCGGCCGCGATCCTCGCCGTGTTCAAGGCGGGGCTCGTCGCGGTGCCGACGATGCCGCTGCTGCGTGCGCGCGAACTGGGCATCATTCTCGACAAGGCGAAGGTGAACGCGGCGCTGTGCGCGCGCAGCCTGGCGGCGGAATTCGAGCAGGTCGAAGGCCATCCGCCCGTCGTGTATTTCGCGGACCCCGGGAATCCGGATGGGCTGGAGGCCCGCATGGCGCGGCACGATGCGCCGTTCGCACCGGTGGCGACGGCCGCCGACGACGTCTGCCTGATCAGCTTCACGTCCGGCACGACCGGCGTCCCGAAGGGCACGATGCACTTCCACCGCGACATCCTGGCCATCTGCGACTGCTTTCCGCCGCATACGCTCGGCGCGCGCGCGGACGACGTCTTCATCGGCACGCCGCCGCTGGCTTTTACCTTCGGCCTGGGCGGGCTGCTGTTGTTCCCCATGCGCGTGGGCGCGGCCGGCGTGCTGCTCGACAGGCTCACGCCCGAGGGCCTGCTGGCCGCCGTCGAGCGCTTCCGTGCGACCGTCTGCTTCACGGCGCCGACGTTCTATCGGCAGATGACGCCGCACGTCGCGCGCTACGACCTGCGCTCGCTGGGCAAATGCGTCTCGGCCGGCGAGGCGCTGCCGCTGGCGACCCGCGAGGGCTGGAAAGCGGCCACCGGCATCGACATGATCGACGGGATCGGCGCGACCGAGATCCTCCACATCTTCATTTCCGCCGCCGGTGCCGACATCCGCCCGGGCGCGACCGGCAAGCCGGTCCCCGGCTACCGCGCCTGCGTGCTCGACGACGACGGCCATCCGGTGGGCCCGGGGGTGACCGGACGGCTGGCCGTCAAGGGCCCGACGGGATGCCGCTACCTGGCGGACGAGCGCCAGCGCGACTATGTGCTGGACGGCTGGAACCTGACGGGCGACAGCTACGAGATGGACGCCGACGGCTATTTCTATTACCGCTCCCGCACCGACGACATGATCATCTCGGCCGGCTACAACATCGCCGGCGCCGAGGTCGAAGAGGCGCTGCTGCGCCATCCGGCGGTGGCCGAGTGCGGCGTCGTGGGCCGGGCGGACGAGGAGCGCGGCCAGATCGTCGAGGCGCACGTCGTGCTCAAGCCCGGCCACGCGCCGACGCCCGCCACGGCGCGCATGCTGCAGGACTTCGTCAAGGCGCAGATCGCGCCGTACAAATACCCGCGCGCCGTGCGCTTCACCGACAAGCTGCCGCGCACGGAGACGGGCAAGCTGCAGCGCTTCAAACTACGACTATCATGAACATCATCTGCATCGGCGGCGGACCCGCCGGCCTGTATGCCGCCCTGCTGATGAAGAAGCGGGAACCGGCGCACCGCATCGTCGTCGTCGAGCGCAACCGGCCGTACGACACGTTCGGCTGGGGCGTCGTGTTCTCGGACCAGACGCTGGGCAACCTCGTCGCGGCCGACGAACCGACGGCGCGCAGCATCCTCCAGGCCTTCAACCACTGGGACGACATTGACGTGTTCTTCAAGGGCGAGCGGATCACGTCGGGCGGCCACGGCTTCTGCGGCATCGGCCGCAAGCGGCTCCTGAACATCCTGCAGCAGCGCTGCGAGGAACTCGGCGTGGAGCTCGTGTTCGAGACGGACGTGCAGGACGACCAGGCCGTCGCCGCGCGCTATTGCGCCGATCTGGTCATCGCCGCCGATGGGCTGAACAGCCGCATCCGGACGCGCTATGCGGCGACGTTCCGGCCCACCGTCGAGACGCGGCGCTGCCGCTTCGTGTGGCTGGGCACGAAAAAGAAGTTCGACGCCTTCACGTTCGTGTTCAAGGAGACGGAGTTCGGCTGGTTCCAGGCCCACGTCTACCAGTTCGACGGCGCTACGTCGACCTTCATCGTCGAGACGCCCGACGACGTGTGGCGCAAGGCGGGCCTGGCCGACATGCCGCAGGAAGCGGGCATCGCCTTCTGCGAGCGCCTGTTCGCGGAACACCTGGACGGGCATCCGTTGCTGTCGAATGCATCGCACCTGCGCGGCGCCGCGATCTGGATCGCGTTTCCGCGCATCGTCTGCGAACGGTGGGTGCACTGGAGCGACGGCGTGCCCGTCGTGCTGATGGGCGATGCGGCGCACACGGCGCACTTCTCGATCGGCTCCGGCACCAAGCTGGCGCTGGAAGACGCGATCGAACTGGCGCGCTGCATCGGCGGCCACGGCGGCGACACGCGGGCCGCGCTCGACGCCTACCAGGCCAGCCGCGCCGTGGAAGTGCTGAAGATCCAGTCGGCCGCGCGCAATTCGATGGAATGGTTCGAGAACGTGGCGCGGTACACGGCGCTGGACGCCGAGCAGTTCGCGTACTCGATGCTCACGCGCAGCCAGCGCATCTCGCACGAGAACCTGCGCCTGCGCGACCCCGGCTACGTCGCGCACTTCGAGGACTGGTTCGCCGCGCGGGCCTGCGCGCGCGCGGGCGTGGACCTGCCGGCGGACGTGCGTGTGCCGCCGATGTTCACGCCGCTGCGCGTGCGCGACGTGTTCCTCAAGAACCGCATCGTCGTCTCGCCGATGGCGCAGTATTCGGCCGTCGACGGCGTGCCGGGCGATTACCACCTCGTCCACCTTGGCGCGCGCGCCATGGGCGGCGCCGCGCTCGTGATGACGGAGATGACCTGCGTGTCGGGCGACGCGCGCATCACGCCGGCCTGTCCCGGCATGTACGCGCCGGAACACACGGCGGCGTGGCGGCGCATCGTCGACTTCGTGCATAGCCAAACGGATGCGCGCATCGGCATCCAGCTCGGCCACGCCGGACCGAAAGGCTCGACGCGGCCCATGTGGGACGGCATCGACCAGCCGCTGCCCGCCGACAACTGGCCGCTGATCGCCGCCTCGGCGCAGCAGTACCTGCCGGGCGTCTCGCAGATTGCGCGCGCCGCGACGGAAGCGGATCTCGCGCGGATCGAAGCCGATTTCGTGCGCGCCACGCGCGCGGCCGCCGAGGCGGGGTTCGACTGGCTCGAACTGCATTGCGCGCACGGCTATCTGCTGTCGTCGTTCATCTCGCCGCTGACCAACCGGCGCACCGACGACTACGGCGGCAGCCTGGAAAACCGCTGCCGCTATCCGCTGCGCGTGTTCCGCGCGATGCGGGCCGTGTGGCCGGCGGCTCGGCCGATGAGCGTGCGCATCTCGGCCCACGACTGGGTCGAAGGCGGCATCACCCCGGCCGACGCGGTGGCGATCGCGCGCCTGTTCAAGGCGGCCGGCGCGGACATGATCGACTGCTCGTCAGGCCAGGTGAGCAAACAGGAGCGACCGGTGTTCGGGCGCATGTACCAGACCCCGTTCGCGGACCGCGTCCGCAACGAGGCCGGGATTCCGACGATCGCGGTCGGGTCCATCTTCGAGGCCGACCACGCCAACAGCATCATCGCGGCCGGGCGCGCCGACCTGTGCGCCGTGGGTCGGCCGCACCTGGCGAATCCCGCATGGACCTTGGCGGAAGCCGCGCGGATCGGCTTCACGGCCATCGCCTGGCCCAGGCAGTATTTGGCGGGCAAGGCCCAGCTGGAACGCAACCTGGAACGCGAGCGCCAGCTGGCGGCGGCCGGCGCGGGCCTGACGCCGCAACAGGTCGCGGCGCGGCTGCTGGAGGGCTGATGGACGCCTTGACCGGAAAACACGCCGTGGTGACGGGCGCCAGCCGCGGTATCGGCCTCGCGATCGCGCGCGCCTTGCTGGCGCAGGGCGCGCGCGTGACCCTGATGGCGCGCGACGCGGCCGCGCTGGAAGCCGCGGCGGCCGGCCTTGCGGGCGGGACGGCGTGGCAAACGCTGGACGTGACCGATGCGGCCGGCGTCGCGCAAGCGTTCGCGCGGGCGGGTGCCGTGGACATCCTCGTCAACAATGCCGGCCAGGCCGCGTCCGCGCCGTTCGGCCGTACCGACGACGCGCTGTGGCAGCGCATGCTGGACGTGAACCTGACCGGCGCGTACCACTGCATCCAGGCCGCGCTGCCGGGCATGGTGGACGGGGGCTGGGGACGCATCGTCAACGTCGCCTCGACGGCAGGTCTCACCGGCTACCGCTACGTGGCGGCCTATTGCGCGGCCAAGCACGGCCTCGTCGGCCTCACGCGCGCGCTGGCGCTGGAGGTGGCGCAGCGCGGCGTCACCGTGAATGCGGTCTGTCCGGGCTATACCGAGACGGACATCGTGGCGGATGCGGTGGCCAACATCGTGCGCACGACCGGCCGCTCCGCGGAGCAGGCGCGCGCCGGGCTGGCGGCCGTGAATCCGCAGGGCCGGCTCGTGCAGCCGGACGACGTGGCGCACGCCGTCGCCTGGCTGTGCATGCCGGGCGCGGCGGCGATGAACGGCCAGGCCATCGCGGTGGCCGGCGGGGAGGTCATGTGAAGCCCGCGCACGATGCCCCGCCCGACCTGACGGCGCGCCTGACGGGCGAGCATCACCAGGCGCTCAAGCTGTGGCTGCGCATGCTGGCCTGCACGACGCGCGTCGAGGCGACGATCCGCGGCCGCCTGCGCGCCACGTTCGGCGTCACGCTGCCGCGCTTCGACCTGATGGCCCAGCTGGAGCGTCATCCGGACGGTTTGCGCATGGGCGAGCTGTCGAAGCGGCTGATGGTCACGGGCGGCAACGTCACGGGCATCGCGGACCAGCTGGAGCGCGAACGGCTGGTCGTGCGGGTGGCCGATCCGCAGGACGGCCGCGCATTCATGATCAAGCTCACGCCGCTGGGCCGCACGACGTTTGCCGCCATGGCGGCCGTGCACGAAGGCTGGGTGGCGGACCTGTTCCGCGACATCCCGGCCGCCGACAAGACGAAGATGATCGCGCTGCTGGACACGATGAAGCGGCATCTGAACGACAACCGAGACTAGGACCAGGAGCACACCATGCGTTACCTGCAGGGCGACCCGCATGCGCTGCCGCGCAACCGCACGACGCTGGCCGGCTACCGCGCCGAGCATTTCCTGTTCGACGCGGCGGACGGCGTGGCCACCATCACGCTGAACCGCCCCGAGCGCAAGAACCCGCTGACGTTCGACTCATACGCGGAGCTGCGCGACCTGTTCCGCGCGCTCGCGTACGCGGACGACGTGAAGGCCGTCGTCATCGCGGGCGCGGGCGGCAATTTCTGCTCCGGCGGCGACGTGCACGAGATCATCGGGCCGCTCACGCGGCTGGACATGCCCGGCCTGCTGGCCTTCACGCGCATGACGGGCGACACGGTGAAGGCGATGCTGGCGTGCCCGCAGCCGATCGTCGCCGCCGTCGATGGCGTGTGCGCGGGCGCCGGCGCAATCCTGGCGATGGCGTCCGACCTGCGCCTCGGCAGCACCCGCGCCCGCACCGCGTTCCTGTTCGCGAAGGTCGGCCTGGCCGGCTGCGACATGGGGGCGTGCGCCATCCTGCCGCGCCTGATCGGCCACGGGAGGGCCGCGGAACTCCTGTACACGGGCCGTTCGATGTCGGCGGAGGAGGGCGAGCGCTGGGGCTTCTTCAACCGCCTGTGCGCGCCGGACGACTTGCCTGCCGAGGCGCTGCAACTGGCGCGCAGCCTGGCCGCGGGGCCCACGTTCGCCCACGGCATGACGAAGAAGATGTTGCAGCAGGAATGGAACATGGGGGTCAACGAGGCGATCGACGCCGAGGCCCAGGCGCAGGCGATCTGCATGGCGACCAACGACTTCCACCGCGCCTACCACGCCTTCGTGGCGAAGTCGGCGCCGCGCTTCGAGGGGGACTGACATGGCGGACAAGCGTTATCTGGAGTGGCCGTTCTTCGAAGGCCGGCACGTCGAGCTCGAGGCGGCACTCGACGAATGGGCGGGCGACGCCGTGCGCGACCTGCACTGGACCGACGTCGATGCCGATTGCCGGCGCCTCGTGCGCCTGCTGAGCGAAGGCGGCTGGCTGCGGCATGCGATCGCGGGCGCGGGCACGGCGATCGACACCCGGGCCATCTGCCTGATCCGCGAGACGCTGGCGCGCCACAACGGCCTCGCGGACTTCGCCTTCGCCATGCAGGGCCTCGGCGCGGGCGCCATCAGCCTGTTCGGCACGGACGCGCAGCGCGAGCGCTACCTGCCGCGCGTCGCGCGCGGCGCGGCGATCGCGGCGTTCGCGCTGTCGGAGCCGGACGCCGGTTCGGACGTCGCGGCGATGCGCTGCGCGGCGCGGGCCGATGGCGATGCGTTCGTCCTCGACGGCGAGAAGACGTGGATCTCCAACGGCGGCATCGCGGATTTCTATGTCGTCTTCGCGCGCACGGGCGAGGCGCCGGGCGCGCGCGGCATCAGCGCCTTCATCGTCGACGCGGACACGCCCGGGTTCTCGATCGCGGAGCGCCTCGCCGTGATCGCGCCGCACCCGCTGGCACGGCTGCGTTTCGACGGTTGCCGGGTGCCGGCCGCGCAGCGCGTCGGCGCCGCGGGGCAGGGCTTCAAGGTGGCGATGGCGACGCTGGACGTGTTCCGCACGTCCGTCGCGGCGGCGGCGCTGGGCTTCGCGCGCCGTGCCTTCGACGAGGCGCTGGCGCACGCGCAGCAGCGCCGGATGTTCGGCCAGGCCCTGGCGGACTTCCAGCTGACGCAGGCGAAGCTGGCGCAGATGGCGACGTCCATCGATGCGAGCGCATTGCTGACCTATCGCGCGGCGTGGCAGCGCGACCGCGGCGGCAAGGTGACGAAGGAAGCGGCGATGGCGAAGATGACAGCGACGGAATCGGCGCAGCACGTCATCGACGCGGCGGTGCAGATGTTCGGCGGGCTGGGCGTCAGCAGCGGCCATCCGGCGGAGCGGCTCTATCGCGAGATCCGCGCCCTGCGCATCTACGAGGGCGCCACCGAAGTGCAGCAACTGATCATCGCGCGCGAACTGCTGCGCGAAGCGAAGGAAGGAGCGTGATGGACATCCTGCAACCAGCGGGCTGGCCGCGCCCGCGCGGCTACGCGAACGGCATCGCGGCGAGCGGCCGTTTCGTGTTCGTGAGCGGGATGATCGGCTGGAACGTCCACGGCGAGTTCGAGAGCGACGGGTTCGCGTCCCAGGCGCGCCAGGCGCTGCTCAACGTGGTCGCCGTGCTGCGCGAGGCCAAAGCGGGGCCCGAGCACATCGTGCGCATGACCTGGTACGTGGTCGACAAGCGCGAATATCTCGCCGCGTCGGCCGAGCTGGGCGCGGCATACCGCGAGATCATCGGCGCGCATTATCCGGCCATGACGGCCGTCGAGGTGCGGGCGCTGATCGAGGACCGCGCGCGCGTGGAAATCGAGGCGACGGCCGTCGTGCCCTAGCAGCCGCACGGCATCCCGGGCGCCATACCCGGCAGCAGAATAAATACCGGCAGGCCGATCGCCTGTCGACGGCGCCACGCCCGCCTGCGTGACCCGGACCCACCTCTACGGTTCCGCGCCTCCAGTTATCGATCACAAATATTTCGCGCGAAGACATTTTCTGGCGGCGTACGCATGCTAGACTTTGCGCGGGGTATCGATAACATAAACCTGACCGATGATCCCGCAAAAACAAAACCGTAGAGGAGACCCAAATGAATAAAACCGGTAACCGCGCCCCCCTGTTGCGGGCGGCGGCGCTCGCCGTGTCGCTCGCCATCGCCGCGATGGGCCCGGCCGCGCATGATGCCTTCGCAGCCGACACGATCCAGACCATCGTCACGACCTACCAGCCGACCATCAACGAGTCGATCGACGCGAGCGGCTTCAAGCACCCCGGCGTCGGCCTGACGAAGGACGTGCTGGAGACCATGCGCGCCGAGGTCCTGGCGCAGAAGGAACCCTGGAACACCTATTTCAACCGGATGCTGCTGTCGGGCGCCGCCTCGAAGACGATCTCGTCGAACAACCAGAGCGGTTCGGACCCGACCAAGCCGGGGACGGTCGCCTTCAACAGCCAGGGCGTGGAATCGAAGTTCATCGCGGACGCGCTCAAGGCCTACACCCAGGCCATCCTGTACTACGTGACGGGCGACGAGACGTACCGCGCGAACGCCATGCGCCTGATCCGCATCTGGGCGCAGATGGACCCGACCCAGTACGCCTATTACACTGACGCCCACATCCACACGGGCATTCCGATGAACCGGATGATGGCGGCGGCCGAGATCATGCGCTACACGAGCTGCCAGACCGCGGCGCTGGCCTGGACCGACCAGGACACCGCGAACCTGACGGCCAACCTGATCGTGCCCGTCACCGAGACGTTCAATCACAGTCCCGACCACTTCATGAATCAGCACCTGTATCCGCTGATCGGGTCCATGTCCGGCTATATCTTCACGGGCAACCGCGCGCGCTGGAACGAGGGCGTCGAGTGGTTCACGATCAACAAGACGGCCGTCGACCAGGGCCAGAACGGCTCGATCAAGCAGTTGTTCCGCCTCGTGACGAAGAACGACCTCACGGGCGAAGCCGTCACGCCGATGGTGGAGCACGTCGAGATGGGACGCGACCAGGCGCACGGCGCCGGCGACGTCACCAACATGAGCATCCTGGCGCGCCTCCTGATGTCGCAGGACACGAAGATCGACCCCGTCAACGGCACGGCGTCGACGGCGCCCGATGCCGTGGGGCCGTACGAATTCCTGAACGACCGCATCCTGGACGCGACCGAATACTTCGCCGGCTTCATGCTGGGCTACGACACGCCGTGGGTGCCGACGGCCGCGCACACGGACCCGAACGGCGTGCCCACCGTGATCTACAAGACGCTGCAGGGCGGCTACCGCGGCCGCCTCACGCAGAACACGTGGGAGCCGTATTACTATTACAAATACACGCGCGGCCTGGACATGAACCAGCGCGCCCCCAACTTCACCCGCATGTTCGCCGACCGCACGACCTACAACTGGGACGGCGTGGACGGCGGCGGCGATTTCTGGCTCTTCATTCCGCCCGCGGCGGAAAGCGAGGGCACGCAATTCCTCGTGAAGCCCATCGTCGACCCGCTGCGCGAGGTGGAAGACCGCTTCACGTCGCTGGACGGCTTCGGCACGGCCATGCAGGACGATGCGGCATCGTTCGTGCGCGTCGCGGCGACGGGGGCGGGCAGCAGGCTGGCCGTCTTCGGTTACGCCAACGGCACGCGCAGCGTCGCGTTCCGCGTGCGGACCAATGGCGAAGCGTCGATGGACGCGTTCGGCGACACGATCCTGCTGCCGGACACGCAGGGTCAATGGCGCTACGTGAGCTACGCCTTCAACCAGTACCAGGGCCTGGGCGACTATCTGCCCCTCACCATCAAGGGCGCCGGCACGACGGTCGACATCGACCACCTGAACGTCAACCCGGGCACCGCGATCACGCCGCCCGTGTTCACGAGCGGCGACGCGGAGCTGAGCCTGTACACGAACGCCGGGTCGACGGCCGCCGTCGCCTACAGCTTCGCGGCGACCGACGCCACGGCGACCGACGTCCTCACCTACAAGATCGACAACCTGCCGCCAGGCGCCCAGTTCGATACGGCGACCGGCGCGTTCTCGTGGGTGCCGACCCAGGCCGGCACCTATAATTTCATCGTCACGTCGACCGACGGCACGGTGATCACGTCGAAGGCCGCGCAGGTCGTCGTCAGCGCGGACCGCCAGTCCGCGATCGCCGCCGTCACGGCCGCGTACAAGCCGGGCACGCTGTACACCAGCGTCACGCTGGCCGTCTACAACGCGGCCTATGCGGATGCGACGAATTCGGTGGGGACGGCGACCGACGACCAGTTCTACCAGAAGCTGGGCGCGCTGCAGGCCGCCATGACGGGCCTCGCGGAACTGACGCCGCTGCTCGCCGACGGCAGCATGAATTTCGCGAACATGTTCGTCTCGTCCACGTTCGGCACGGCCGTCCCGAACCTGCTGGACGGGAGCTCCGATTCGTTCGTGTTCTACGGCCAGGCCCAGAACCTGACGCACACCATGGACTTCGGCCCCAGCTACAAGGTGAACGCCAGCGCGTTCCAGCTGCAGGTGCGGACCAGCTTCCCCGAGCGCATCGGCGGCGTCACCGTGTTCGGTTCGAACGACAACGAGAACTGGGTGCGCCTGACCCCGGGCATGACGGCGGTCACGGAAGACATGCAGACGCTGGACGTGAGCGACGACCTGAAGAACCAGCAGTTCCGCTTCCTGAAGCTGCAGATGATCGAGCCGTCGAGCAGCATGTTCGAAATGGCCGAATTCCGGATCTTCGGCACCCGGCACGAGACGGTCAACCAGCTGTCGTCGGTGTCGCTCGCCTCCGACCAGGCGCTGAAGAAGCGCATCGTCCCGGGCAATACGGTCAAGCTGAATTTCCAGGCGACGGCGCCGATCAGCGCGGTGGCGGCGACGATCCAGGGCCAGCCCGCGCAGGTGACCACGACCGACAACGTCAACTACACGGCGACGGCCGTCATGCCGGGCGACGTCAAGCCAGGCGCCGTCAAGTTCCTGCTGAACTACAAGACGGCGGCCGGCGTCGATGCCGAACCCGTGCTGTTCACGACGGACAGCACGTCGCTGTTCATCGCCGACCAGACGAACTACCTGAGCAATCTGCTGGCCATCACGAGCCTGCAGGATTCCAGCGGCCGCAACGCGACCGACCTGCTGGCGACGGTGAACACCCTGTTCGACAGCAACCTGGCCAGCGGTACCGATTTCCGCGTGAACGGCAGCGGTTACGGCGGCTGGGTGATGTTCGACTTCAAGGAGGGCGGCCAGGCGACCATCCAGCGCGCCGAAGTGATCGGGCGCCAGGACCAGTACTCGTCGCGCATCAACGGCACCGTGGTGCAGGGCTCGAACGACAACACGTCATGGACGACGATCTCGAACGCGGCCGGGAACACGGCGGACTGGCAGACGCTGACCGTCGGCAGTCCGCAGCCGTACCGCTACATCCGCATCACCAACGGCAATAACTGGTACGGGAACATGGAGGAGCTGCGCCTGTACGGCACCGCCGCATCGTCGAACAAGATCGCGACCGTGTCGATGAGCTCCGCGCAGGCGCTGCGTACGCGCATCGTCCCCGGCAGCGCGGTCAAGCTGACCTTCACGGCCAAGGAAGCGGTCAGCAACGTGGCCGTCGCGATCCAGGGTGTGGCGGCCGCGGTGACGACGACCGACAACATCAACTTCACGGCCACCGCGACGCTGAACCAGGGCGTCGCGGCGGGCGCCGTCAAGTTCGCGATCAGCTACAAGCAGGCCAACGGCGAGGACGGCTTCACGAGCACGAGCACGACGGACAACACGGGGCTGACGCTGGTCGACGAGGCGGACACGATCCGTAACGTGTCCACCGTGGCCACGTTGATCGACTCGAGCGTCAACCGTCCCGCGTCCACGACGCTGGGCAACGTGAACAACCTGTTCGACGCGAACCTCGGCTCGATCTCGGACTTCCGCACCGGCAGTAACAACTCCGGCGCCGGCAGCTTCATCACGTTCGACTTCAAGTCCGGCAACCAGGTCAACCTGACGGGCGTGGAACTGGCGGCGCGCCAGGACCAGTATTACACCCGCGCGAAGGGCACCGTGATCCAGGGCTCGAACGACAACACGACCTGGACGACACTCACCAGCCCCGCCGCGTCGACGCCGGAATGGCAGACCTTCCCCGTCGCCAGCGCCGCCCCGTACCGCTACATCCGCATCTACAACGGCGGCACGTGGTTCGGCAACCTGTCGGAAGTGCGCCTGCACGGTTCGCTGCACGGCGCCGACACCACGCCGCCCGTCACGACGGCCGCCACCGATCCCGCGTCCGCGGCGAACGGCACGTACGCGACGAACGTGACGGTGACCCTGTCCGCCAGCGACGTCGGCGGCACCGTCGCGGCGACGTATTACACGGTGGACGGCGGCGCGCGCCAGACCGGCACGGCGCTGGCGCTGGCCACGACGGGCAGCCATACGGTGGCCTACTGGAGCGTCGACGCCGCCGGCAACACCGAGGCGCAGCATACGCTCGCCGTGAACATCGCGCCGGCCGACGTGAGCGCGAGCGTCAAGATGACCCAGCAGGGCGCCACGCTGAATCGCGCGACGGGCAAGTACGTGGGCGGCGTGACCGTCACGAACACCAGCGCGACCGCGCTGGCCGGCCCGCTGTGGCTCACGCTGAACGGGCTCACGGCCGGCGTGACGCTCGACGGCGCCGCCGGCACGAACGGCGGCGCGCCCTACGTCGTCGTGGGCGGACCGCTGAATCCCGGCGCGACGCTGACCGTGCCGCTGACGTTCACGAATGCTGCCCGCACAGTCATCGGCTACACGCCGGCGCTCTTCCAACCCCATTTCTGAGGATATGAGATGAACATCCGAATCAAACAGACAGTCGCCGCCCTGTGCACCCGGGCGGCCCTCGCCGCGCTGCTGGCGGGCGGCGCCGGCATCGCGTCGGCCGGCACGATCCACGTCGCGATCGACACGTCGGCGTTCGGCGCCGCCGACGGCTACATCGACATGAACCTGAGCGCCGCCAGCGACAAGCCGCTGGCGACGGTCGTCGTCGACCACATGGTCGGCTTCGACAGCAGCGCGTACATCGATTCCTGGGGCCTGACGCCGGTGCCGGGCGGCTACGCGTTCCGCAACGACACGGCGAACGATCTGTTCCACGCCGTGGATTTCGGCGGCGTGCTGTCGTTCGACCTGACGTTCGCCGGCGAGTCCGACCCACTGGCGAATTATGTGTCGCATTTCGTCGTGTCGGCGTTCGACGGTGCGGTCGCGCCGCTCGGCCATTACGATCCGGTCACGGGTGCGCTGGCGGACTTCGCCTGGACGCCGGCGACGAGCGCGCAGGAGCAGGGGAGCGTCGCCGTCACGCTCACCGATCCAGCGGTGACGGCGGAGACCGCGGCGGCGGTGCCCGAACCGGCCACGTATCTGCTGGCGGGCATCGGGTTGACGGCGCTGGCGCTGGTGCGCCGCCGCCGGGTTTGACGCTGCGCTGAAGCAGCGGGCCGGCCGCGTCGCGCGACGCGGGCCGGCCTTGTCACATGGTCAGCTGGAGGCGATCAGCGCCGCGATGTCCGCCGCGCTGAGTGCCCCGCGATAGATGCGGAACTCGTCGATCTTGCCGTTGAAATAAGGGTCGCCCGAATACTGCGAGCGGCCGATCCAGTTCTGGCTCGTCCCGCCCAACTGCCACGGCGGCAGGAACTCGGCGTTGTTGGAACCCGCCACGGCGCCGTTCACGTACAGCGTTGCGGTCTGTCCCGACAGCGTGACGGCCACGTGCACCCATTGCGCCGTCGGCAGCGCGGCGGTACTCGACACCGCCTGCTCGCCGTGGCCGCCGTCGACGGTGATCGCGAAGCGCGCGCCGCCGCTGCCGGAGCGCGGCGTGAGGAACATATAGCGGCCGGTGCCCGAACCGAAGTCGAAGATCCGCTCCCAGGTGCGCGACGCGTTCCAGTACACCCAGCAGGCCACCGTGAAGTCCGTCAGGTCCGTCACGAGGTTGGCCGGCAGGCTCACATAGTCCGTGCTGCCGTTCAGGGCCAAGGCGCTGCCCGACTTGCCGGTACCCCACGCGGCGCTGCCGTTCAGCGTGCCGGCATGTCCCTGGCCGCTGGCGTCGGACACCGCCGTGCCGGTCCCCTCGTTGCACGCCAGGTAGGTGTGGAGCGTCTTGCCCACCTTGGCGGTGGCGCGGTTGGAATCGGCCGTTTCGCCGACTGGCGTCATGGCGGAGACGACGTAATACCAGGTGCCCGTGCCGGGATCGTCCGTGTAGGTCAGCAGGTCCGTGATGCCGCTCGCAATGGTGGTCCAGGGGCCGCTGGTCGACGTGGCGCGCTTGACGTTGTAGCTGGTGCCGTAGGCGCTGCCCCACCACGACAGCTCCACCTTGCCGGCCGGCGCGCGCGCCTTCAGGCCGCTGGGGGCGACGCCGGCGCCGATCGGGTCGCGCGTGCACGTGAGGGTGCCGTAGCCCAGCTGGTCGTAGCCGCCGCTGTTCGGGCCGTAGTTGCCGCCGCCGCCTTCCGGCTGGATCTGCAGCGCGAACATCTTCGAATACGGCGCCGCCAGGCCCTTGCGGTTGACGTAATGGTTGTAGACCAGCGCCCAGCACGGCCGGACGTTGCCCTGGCTGTTCGTCGAGAACACGGCCTGGTTGACGTTGTCCGCGTTGTTGTACTTGACGTAGGGCACCGTGTAATAGGTCGTCCCCGACTGGATCAGGTTCGCCTTCGCCACGTACTCCGCGCCCATCAGGAAGCGGTTGTTGTCGTAGCCGTACAGGTCCACGCCCTGGTTCCACGCCATTTCGCAGATGGCGCCCATCAGCGCGATGCCGAGCGTGTTGTGGCCCTGGTCGCGTCCCGATTCCTGCCATTGGCCCAGGAAGCCCGGGTGGATGTAGTACACGGCCTGCGCCACCGCCCCGTTGCCGGCGCCCGCCTGGAAATAGGTGACGGCTTCGTCGAACAGGGTGCGGTCGTCGCACAGCACGCCGATCGCCAGGATCGACGCCATCTGGCACAGGTCCCAGTTGGCCCAGTAGTGCGTGATGTCGGTGCCGTTGTGGCGGATCAGGAAGTCGTGGTTGATGGAATAGAACACATTCCGCATCATGTTCTGGAAGCTCGTGATGTCGGCCGCGGCCCACCCGGTGTAGGTGCGCATGATTTCGCCGGCGTTGGCGAATTCGTAGCCGTAGATGCCGGCGGCCAGGGCGGCGTCCGTCGTACCCTGGATCGACGTGAGCGTCGACGACCAGGCATTCATGATCTGCACGGCCTTGTTGGCGTAGTTGATGTCGCCCGAGATCTTCCACCGCACGGCACAGGCGTAGGCGGCCGCCACGTCGTTGAACAGGGTGCTGTAGTTCTCGGCGTGGGTACCGTCGTAGCCGCGGTACACGATGGTCTGCGGGTGCGGCGTGTACGTCAGGCTCGCGTGCGAGTTGTTGATCAGGATGTTCCAGCTGCCGGACCACGGCGAGGTCGTGTACTTGGCCGTCATGCGGTCGAAGTCGGCCTGGGTGTGCAGCAGGCCGGGATGGACGAACGGGCCGGTCGATGCACCGGTCCCGCTCATCGTCCCGGTTGCCGTTGCGCCTGTCGTCCCGCTGGAGAGCAGGCTGGCGGCGGGACCTTCGGCGCCGCCCGCGCCGCAGCCGGCGAGGGCGAGGGCACCGAGACTCATGAGGAAATTGCGGCGTCCCAGTTCGGCGCGCGACACGTCGTCGGGCGCGTCCGCGGGCGTGAGGGCGGGGCGGGTTTGGCTGGCTGATTCATTGCTGTCGTGCGGTTCGATTCTCTTCATGTGGCGTCTCCATGCCGTGCAGGCGTGTGTTGGACTGCGATCGAAGGTGCTGCCGTACTGCCGCGCCGATGCTAGCATGGTTCGCCCTTGTTTTGTTATCGTTAACTACCGTGCGGATCAAGCTGTCGCGGGATCGCATCTGCCATGTGCAAACGATATCCGTTTCGCTAAAAAACATATGGGTCGCGGCGGGCCGGCGCCGTTATGATCCGGATATGACCATGGCCGCGCTTCAATGAAAACACGGGCATGGTCTTGACAGTCGCATCGGATGTGATATAACTGTAATTGCGGCTGTTATCGATACCAAACATGGCGGGGCAGGCTTCGATGCCTCCCAACCAAACGATAAGCCCGGCGGCGGCGCGGTCCGCACGCACGGGTAATAAAGGAGACGATGTTGTTGTCCACGTTACGTGCGTTCGCACGCCTGTGCACCGTGCCGCTTGCCGTTCTCTGCGCCGGTCTGTTGTCCGGCATCGCACCGGCCCACGCCGGCGAGAACCGGCTGCAGGTGCACCCGTTCCCGAATCCCATCCGCTATTCCCACCACAACGACGATTACACGGTGCGCGTGCGCGTGCCCGGCGGGGCATGGCAGGACCTGTACGAATACAACGTCAAGGTGGACCTCGACAAGCCCCAGGATGCCTCGATGGTGTACTTCAATTTCGACGGCGCGGTGGAGGTGGCGGTCCAGAAGAACAACGGCATGTTCTCGAAGGTGACCATACGGCCGGATGCGAAGGGCGTCAAGCCGCTCGTGCGTGACGGCATCGTCTACTTCACCCTGCGCCGCCCGGACAACCTGAGCGTGGAATTCGACGACGACCACCTGCACAACCTGCACGTGTTCACGCACGCGATCCGCGCCGACATGCCGGCCGTGCCGGCGGACCTGTCCTCGTACGACGTCGGCACGGGCACGACGCCCGACATGACGCAGCCGACCGTGTTCTTCGGGCCGGGCATCCACAGCGGCGACTTCCGCGTGCGCTCCCACACCACGGTGTATATCCACGGCGCGGCCATCATGAAGAATCCCCTCGTCATCGACGGCGTGGAAGACGTGAAGGTAATCAGCGACGGCCTGTTCGACGGCGCCGACATGATGACGGTGCGGAATTCGCGTCACGTCGAGATCGACGGCCCCATCTTCATCAACCAGCCGCACGGCACGATGCGCTGCATCACGTCGCAGGACCTCGTCGAAAAGAACATCCGCACGATCGGCGCGGGCCAGTGGTCCGACGGGCTGGGACATTTCGCCTGCGAGCGCGTGACGATCGCGGACAGCTTCGTGCGCACGTCGGACGATTGCGTCACGTTCTACAACCACCGCTGGGACATCTGGGGCAACACCCGCGACGTGCAGGTGAAAGACTCGACCCTGTGGGCCGACATCGCGCACGCCGTCATGATCGGCATCCACGGCAACACGCCGACGCCCGCCCACCCGCAAAGCGAGGTGCTGGAGCGGCTGCGCTTTTCCAACATCGACATCCTCGAGCACGACGAGGACGAGCCGGAGTACGAGGGCGCGCTCGGCATCATGGCCGGCGACGACAACCTGGTGCGCGACGTCGTGTTCGACGACATCCGCGTCGACCGCATCGAGGAGGGCAAGCTGTTCAACCTCAAGATCGCGTACACGGCCAAGTACAACACGAGCCCCGGCCGCGGCATCGAGAACGTCACCCTGCGCAACATCCACTACACGGGCCGCGGCTCGCCGAGCGCGGCGCGCATCGCGGGCCGCGACGGTGCGCGCATGGTCAGGAACGTCACGATCGAGAACGTGACCGTCGGCGGCAAGCGCTTGACCGCGCCGGAGGCGGGACTGCTCGAGGTGAACGAATTCGTCGACGGCCTGCACTTCCGCTGAAGGACAGGCCATCATGCACGGACAACAAAAGCAAGGCAGGAACTTCATGGCATCAATGCACATCATCGCGACCGTCTTCCTCGCCACGGCGGCGCTGCCGGCGCTGGCGGCCCGGCCGCAGCCGGCCGAGTGGGAGCAGCCGGACGTGGTGGCCGTCAACCGCGAACCGATGAAGGCGACGTTCTTCAATTTCGAATCGCGCGACAAGGCGCTGGCCGGCGACAAGGCCGCGTCGCAGTACTATCTGTCGCTGGACGGCACGTGGTCGTTCAAGTATTCGCCGAACCCGGAAGCGCGCCCGAAGGAATTCTTCAAGACGTCGTACGACGTTGCGAAATGGGGGCACATCCAGGTGCCGGGCATGCTGCAGGCGCAGGGCTACGGCAAGCCGATCTTCACCAACATCAAGTACCCGTTCCCGCAGAACGAACCGTATATCGCGCATGAGCTGAACGAGGTGGGTTCGTATCGCCGCGAATTCGACGTGCCGGCCGGCTGGAACGGCCGCGACGTGTTCCTCCAGGTCGGTGCGGCGGGCGCCGCCTACTACGTCTGGGTCAACGGCAAGCGCGTCGGCTATTCGGAAGATTCCAAGCTGCCGGCCGAATTCAACCTGACCCGCTACGTGCACCCGGGCCGCAACATGATCGCGATCGAACTGTATCGCTGGGCGGACGGTTCGTACCTGGAAGACCAGGATTTCTGGCGCGTCAACGGCATCGAGCGCAGCGTGTACCTGTACGCGGAACCGAAGACGCGCCTGCGCGACTACCGCGTGACCGCGGCGCTGGACAAGCCGGCCTACCGCGACGGCCGCTTCGAGCTGGTGGCCGACATCGCGGGCGTTCCGGCCACGATGCGGGTCGACGCCCGCGTGCTGGACGGCGCGCGTGAAGTCCTGCATGCGCAGGGGACGTCCGGCGCGGACGGCAAGGCCGTGCTGGCCGGCGCCATCCCGTCCGTCAAGCCCTGGTCGGCCGAGACGCCGAACCTGTACACGCTCCTCGTCGAGGTGTCGGATGCGCAGGGTCGGCTGGTGTCGGCGACGGCGCGCCGCATCGGCTTCCGTACCGTCGAAGTGGCGGACGGCGAAGTGCGCGTGAACGGCAGGCGCGTGATGATCAAGGGCGTCAACCGGCACGAGCACGACCCCTACACGTGGCGTGTGATGTCGATGGAGACGATGCGCAAGGATATCGAATTGATGAAGCGCGCCAACGTCAATGCCGTGCGCGCGTCGCATTACCCGAACGATCCGCGCTGGTACGACCTGGCCGACGAATACGGCCTGTACATCATGGACGAGGCGGACCTGGAGTCGCACGGCTACATGCAGGCGGGCGACCAGGCGGCGACGCCGCAGGCGCGCGCGTCGATCCAGCTGGGCTACAAGCCGCACTGGCGCATCGCCCACCTGGACCGCGTGTCGCGCATGGTGGAGCGGGACAAGAACGCGCCGTCCGTCATCTTCTGGTCGCTGGGGAACGAGGCCGGCACGGGACCGAACTTCGAAAACGCCGCCGCGTGGATCCGCAAGAACGATCCGACGCGCCTGATCAGCTACCTGGGGCACGGGACCCTCGGCGAGGAACACCTGCCGAACGCCTACGTCGACATCTACGCGCCGATGTACGACGACATCGAAAAGATGGAGGACTACGCGCTCGATCCGGCCTACCGCCAGCCGATGATCCAGTGCGAGTACGCCCACGCGATGGGCAATTCGCTGGGCAACCTGGAAGACTACTGGAAGGTCATCCGCGCGCACCGCAAGCTGCAGGGCGGCTTCGTGTGGGACTGGGTCGACCAGAGCATCATCGCGCGCGACGACAAGGACCGCACGTACTGGGCGTCCGGCTTCGACCTGAATCCGGAACACGGCGACAACAGCGTGGTCGGCGACGGCGTCGTGCGGTCCGACCGCACGCCCGATCCGGAATACTACGAGCTGCAGAAAGTCTATTCGCCCGTCGTGTTCGAAGGCGATCCGGCAGCAGGCGGCATCGAGGTCGTGAACCGCTACGATTTCCGCGACCTGTCGCAGCTGGCGTTCGACTGGGAGCTGGCGCGCGACGGCGTCGTCGTCGCGCACGGCGCCTTGCCCGCTGCGGCCACGCCGGCCGGCGGCAGGCAGAAACTGGCCCTCGCGCTGCCCGACATCGGTGCCGGCGGCGAGCGGGTGCTGACCGTGCGGGCCCGCAGCCGCGCGGCGGCGCCCGGCGTGGAGCAGGGCACGGTCGTCGGCTGGTCGCAGTTCGTGCTGGCGTCGACGCCGGCCGCGCGCAAGGCGCCGGCAACCGTCGCCCCCGTGCGCTCGGACGGCGCGGTGGAGCTGCGCGCCGGCGACGCCGTGCTGCGCCTCGCGCCGGCCACGGGCCTCGTGACTTATACGGTGGCCGGCCGCACGGTGCTCAAGGGCGGCGCGCCGAATTTCTGGCGCGGCCTGACGGACAACGACGAAGGCGCCGGCGTGGACAAGAGCCACAAGGTCTGGCAGACGTTCACGGAACAGCGCAAGGTGCGCGACGTGGCCGTCGATGGCGACCGCGTGCGCGTGCTGTTCAGTTTCGGCGCCGGTGCCGCGCACTGGGAAAACGTGTACCGCATGCGTGCGGACGGCAGCGTCGAGGTGCAGGCCAGCTTCACGCCGCTGCGCGACGACCTGCCCGATCCGCTGCGCCTGGGCCTGCGCTTCGACAGCCTGCCCGCGCTCGATACGCTGTCCTGGTATGGCCGGGGCCCGTATGAATCGTACGCGGACCGCAAGACGGGTTCCGCGCTCGGCCTGTACGCGGGCAAGCTGGCCGACCAGTACCACAGCTATATCCGTCCGCAGGAGAGCGGCAACAAGACGGATGTGCGCTGGTTCCAGTTGAAGGGTGCCGACGGCGCCGGCATCCGGGTGGACGCCGACACGCCGTTCTCGTTCAACGCGCTCGCATTCCCGTACGAGGACCTGTACCTGCGGCCGCGCGGCACGTGGAAGAGTTCCGAGATCGCGCCGCACGGCGACGGCACGGTGCTGGTCGACATGGCGCAGGCCGGCGTCGGCGGCGACACCGGCTGGAGCCTCGACGGCCGGCCGCATGTGAAGTACCGCATCCCGCTGGCGCCCGCGAGTTACCGCTTCGTGCTGGCACCCGTGCGTGCCGGGCAGGTGGCGCAGAAGTGATCGATGACCGGGGCCTGTCCGGTCCCGGAGCATCGCGCCGGCGGCCTGTCAAGGCGCCGGCGTCGTGTAGATACCACATCAACAATGATATTTCGCAAAGGCATCAATACGAGGAAGGACCGCACGTATAATTCAACCTAGATTTGTTATCGATACCTAAAACGCCGGACATACGAATCCGGACTACCCATGCCAAATCGGACTACAGAGGAGAACCAAATGAATCAGAATCGCAATATCGGACCGAAAATGTCGGTCGTCGCCCTGGCGCTTGCCCAGGCTTTCGCGGGCAACGCGTTCGCGCAGCAGGCGGATGCCAACACCGTCATCGTGAAGGGCATCCGCGCCAGCGCGCAGTCATCGCTCGCCATCAAGCGCGACACGATGGAAGTCGTGGATTCGATCACGGCCGACGACATCGGCAAGCTGCCCGATCCGAACGTCACCGAGACCATGACCCGCATCCCGGGTGTGCAGGGCTACCGCTACGGCGGCGAGGGCGCATCGCCCGTGGGCACGGGTTCCGGCGTGACGATCCGCGGCCTGTCCGGCCAGACGGCATCCGAAGTCAACGGCCGCGCCTACTTCACGGCCGGCAGCCGCGAGTTCAACCTGGAAGGCGCCATTCCCGGCATGGTGGCCGGCATCGACGTGTACAAGAACCCGTCGGCGGAGCACATCGAAGGCGCCATCGGCGGCCTCGTCAACATCCGCACCCGCAATCCGAGCGACTTCAAGGGCCTGACCGGGGCCCTGAACATCGGCGGCCGCTACAACGATCTCGACAAGTCGTCCAAGCCCGAGCTGTTCGGCATGATCGCAAACCGCTGGAACCTGCGGGGTGGCGGCCGTATCGGCGTGATGGCGGCAGCGGTGTTCCAGCAGAGCACGGGCCGTTCGGACAACAACCCAGCCAACGGCGGCGCCAACTACAAGCGCGCGTTCGGCGCCGACAGCGCCGAATACGCGACGGCGGCCGCGGCCAATACGGCGAATGATCCGAAGCTGCCGATGTCGCAGTACGTCGGCCGCAGCGACATCTCGTACCTGACCAGTGTCCCGACGCTGGCGACGTCGTCGACCGTCGGCGCCTACACGCCGAACCTGGCGGGCCTGAGCGCGGCGCAGATCAGCAACGTGATGGCGGCACCCGCGGCCACCAACAACGTGTTCGAAGAAACGATCATGCGCACCCGCCGCGGCCTGAACCTGGCCGCCGACTGGCGCGTCGACAACACGCTGCGGTTCTACGTCGACGGCAACTACACCTACTACCTCTACCATCAGAATTACCGTGGCCTGAACTCGTCGGATAACGTCAGCGGCAACGTGCAAAACCTGCAGACGGCGCCGTTCAACATGACCGAGCAGCTGGCCAACGGCAACATCAACGGCGGCAGCAACGACGTCCTCGCGAACAAGCGCTTCCTGAGCGGCAGCTTCGTGAATTCGACGATGACCACGACCGGCGGCGACGAACACCGTCCGTACACGACGTGGATCGCCGCGACCGGTGCGGAATGGAGCCCGACGCCGGCCCTGCACCTGAAGGCCGACGTGAACTTCATCAAGGCCGACCAGACCCAGGACAACCGCTCGGTGAACCTGGTATCCAATCCGGGACTGTACTGGACGACCAACCGCGTCGTCGACGGTGCGCCGCACCAGTTGACGTTCACTGGACCGAGCCTGTCCGATCCGTCCAATTTCATGTACCAGAGCTATAGCAACGGCACGCACCAGAGCTATCACGACACCGGGGGCGCGGTGGCGCTGGACGGTACGTACTCGCTGGACGACGGCTGGTTCTTCAGCCGCCTCAAGTTCGGCACGCGCGCCGCACGCCAGTCGAGCAGCTACAACAACTTCGGATTCAACGGCCGTCCGCTGACGTCCGACGGCCTCGGGCTGGCCGCCAACGGCAGCAACGGCATCTCGGCGGCGACCGGCGGCCACACGGAGTCGGCGCCGACCAACTTCATGGATGGCCTCGCAGGCTATTCGGGCGGCTACGTCGTCTACGCGCCCGACCAGCTGCTGGGCAACCAGGTGAGCGCCGCCTTCCCGAAGGCCGGCATCCTGCCCGAGGACGCACTGACGGAACAACTCCTGTCCCGCCGCTATACGAACGAGAAGACCAAGGCGGTCTACCTCGTGGGTGATTTCGCACTGCTGGACGACCGTCTCAAGGGTAACGTCGGCGTGCGCGTCGTCCGCACCAATGGCGAATTCGTGGCGCAGGTGGCGGACCCGATCACCGGCGTCATCGGACCGTACCGTCGCACGACGGCCTACACGAACGCACTCCCGTCGTTTAACGTGACCTACGACCTGGCGAAAGACTTCCTGGCGCGCTTCGGTTACGGACGCGGCATGACCCGTCCGGGCCTCGACCAGCTCAATCCATCCCTCACCGTCAACACGACACAGGGCACGTTACAGGTCGGCAACCCGGATCTGCATCCGCTGACCGCGAACAGCTTCGACTTCTCGCTGGAGCGCTACTTCACCAAGACGAACTACGTCGCAGCTGCGGTGTTCGACAAGGAGATCAACGGCTTCTTCAACGACGTCCAGAACTGCGAGACCGTGTCGCTCGCAACGGGCTACACCGGGGCCGTCTCGAACGGTTGCCCGAGCGGCCAGCTGCTGGTATCGAAGACCCTGAACTCCGAGAAGGGTTATGCGCGTGGTGTCGAGATGTCCGGCCAGTACTTCTTCGACACCGCCCCTGGCATCCTGAAGAATTTCGGTGTGTCCGGTTCGTACACCTACGTGAAGACGGACAACCCGTTCAACGTCGGGACGAAGGCCAATCCGAACATCATTTCGACGCCGCAGCCGTTTGCTTCGAAGAACAGCTACAGCGTGAGCGCCCTGTACGAGGACAACAAGGTGTCCGCGCGCCTGGTCTACACCTGGCGTTCGCCGTCGGTGCTGTTCGGCTTCTCGCCGAATCCGGTCGATGGCCGCTATATCGACGCGTACGGCATCCTGGACGGCTCGTTCAACTACCAGTTGACCGACAACATGGCGCTGTCGCTGACCGCGTCGAACATCACGAACAAGACGCTCAATCGTAACGTCGGCGGCCTGGGCAACGAAACCAGCCTCGAACGCCAGCACTACGAGAACGGCCGCTTCTTCGGTTTCAGCCTGCGCTACAAGTTCGGCAATATGTAAGGGCTGCTCTCTCGTCGCGGGAATCGGTTCCCGCCTTCGACCCGCTGCCGGCACGCGCCGGCAGCGGGTTTTTTAATGGCGGCGGGAACAGGTCAGTACGGCCCGATACCGGGCGCAGTCACATTGAAATAATCGACCTCCAGGAACGACGGCTGCGCGCGCGGGCGCGACCCGACGCTGAACAGGCCGACCTGCGCGCCCACCCACGTGCCGCGCGTGACGGGAAACGGGTCGCCCGCGGGCTTGAATTCGCGGCCGTCGAGGCTGTACGAAAAGCCGGCGAACGCGTTCTCGTTCATTGCCATACGCAGGGTCAGCGAGTCCGGCGCGTCGGCCAGGACGACGGTCGATTCTTCGCGGCAGCGCGGTCCGAACGGGCCGCATACGGTGCGCACGAGGTCGGTCCGGCCGCCGCTGCGGCGCAGCCCCAGCCACGTGTACTGCATCGCATTGACGATCAAGCCCGCGCGGTCGCCATCCACCGCGCCGGCCAGATGCACGCGCGTGTCGACGATGAAGCGCGACGCGGGCGCCTTCTGCGTCAGGATCGATCCCGCCGCGCGCACATAGCCGTCCGCCTCCGGCACGACCTGCGTGGCCAGGCGCAGGTGGCCCGGATGGTCGGTCAGCGAATACCAGCCGGGTGCCGGGTTCGCGCCCCATTGCCATTGCGGGCCGAGGCTGGCGCCGTCGAACGCATCGCTCGTCATCGGCGCCGCCGGGCCGAAGCCCTGGACCGGCTTCGTGTACGTGATGACGGGTTCGCCCGTGCCGGGCGTGCGTCCCGGCGCGCCGATGACGGGCCAGCCGCCTTCCCAGCGCATCGGCTGCAGGTGCACCACGCGGCCGTAGGCGCCCTTGTCCTGGAAGTGGACGAACCAGTCCTTGCCGTCCGGCGCATCGACCCACGCGCCCTGGTGCGGGCCGTTGACGGGCGTGTCGCCCTGGTCCATCACGCGCCGGGCCTCGTACGGCCCGGCTATCGAGCGCGCGCGGAACACGGCCTGCCAGCCCATCTCGACGCCGCCCGCCGGCGCGAACACGTAGTAATAGCCGTTTGCCTTGTACAGCTTGGGGCCTTCGACCGTGTGGTAGCCGGGATAGCGGGCGCCGTCGATGACGACCTTGCCGCCGTCGTCCAGCATGCGCGTCGCCTGCGGGTCCATGCGGCGCAGGGTCAGCACGTTGTTGATGCCGGCGCGGCTCTTGGCCCACGCGTGCATCAGGTAGGCCTTGCCGTCGTCGTCCCACAAGGGCGCGGGGTCGATGATGCCGCGTCCGGCCAGCAGCAGGCGCGGCGCGCTCCACGGGCCGCTGAAATGCTCGGCCGTCATGACGTACACGCCATAGTCGGGGTCGGGGTAGAAGATCCAGAAGCGGCCGTCGTGCCAGCGCAGGCACGGCGCCCACACGCCCTTGCCGTACTGCGGGCGGGCGAAGACGGCGGCCGGTTCGAGGCGGGGCAGGGCGTGGCCGACGAGCGTCCAGTTCACGAGGTCGTGGGATTCCAGCAGCGGCAGGCCGGGCGCATTATTGAAGCTGGACGCCGTCATGTAGAACATGTCGCCGACGCGGATCACGTCGGGATCGGAATAGTCGGCGTGCAGGACGGGATTGCGGTAGCGGCCGTCGCCGAGGTCGGCGATCCAGGGCGCGGCCGCGAGGTCGCCGGCCATGGCGGGGGCGGGCGCGCGCGCGGGCTGCGCCACGCTGCGGCATCCGGCGCCGGCAGCGCAGGCGAGGAGTACGGCGATGGCGATCCGCGTGCGTGCGGGCGAGTGGACGGTGGGCGAGGCGGGCAAGCAAGTCTCCTTCTTTGGGTTGTTATCGATCTCATGGTAGCATTCGCGGATAGACGCTATCAAGGCTATCCGGACCGCATAACGACGGGCCGTGCGGCATGCGTCGGCCATGGCCGCTTGTCACAAGTGGCGTTTCCGCTGGCCCGGCGGTATCATGTGATAACACATATACGGCTTGAAATCGATAACATCGCCGGAACGACAGACTACAGGACAATAATTCAATGGGTAGTGAATCCAAGCACGGCGACCGCTCTTCCGGCGGCGCGACGGTATGGGACGTGGCGCAAAAGGCCGGCGTCTCCGCGATGACCGTCTCGCGCGTCATCAACGGCAATGCCAGCGTCAGCGACAAGACGCGTGAAAAGGTCAACCGCGCGATCCAGGAACTGAACTACCAGGTCAACGTGGCGGCCCGCGCGGCGCGCATCGGCACCTTGCGCGTCGGTCTGTTGTACAGCAACCCGAGCGCCGCCTTCCTCAGCGCGTTCCTCGTCGGCGCCCTCGGCGAGTGCAGCCAGACGGGCGCCCACCTGATCCTCGAGAACTGCGACAACCTGCGCAGCCAGCGCAAGGCGATCGACCGCCTGATCGCGGACGGCGCCGACGGCATCCTCGTGCCGCCGCCGCTGTGCGACTCCAAGGCCGCCCTCAAGCAGCTGGGTGAACTGGGCATTCCGTCGGTGGCGGTGGCGACCGCGAAACCGTCGCCGCAGATGTCGGCCGTGCGCATCGACGACTACGAAGGGGCGCTGACGATGACCAAGCACCTGCTGGCGCTCGGCCACACCGACATCGGCTTCGTCAAGGGCGACCCGGAACACACCCCGGCGCAGCTGCGCTACCAGGCGTTCATCGACGCCATGCGCGAAGCCGGCCACCACGTGCCCGCCGAGCGCGTGGCGCAAGGCATGTTCACCTACCGTTCCGGCCTGCTGGCGGCGCGCGAGCTGCTGGCCCATCCGACGCGGCCCACGGCGATCTTCGCCAGTAACGACGACATGGCGGCGGCCGTCATCGCCGTCGCTCACGGCATGCATCTGCAGGTCCCGGACGACATCGCCGTCTGCGGCTTCGACGACACGCCTGTCGCGACGACCGTGTGGCCGGAGCTGACGACGATCCACCAGCCGATCACGGAGATGGCGCGCAGCGCGGTGGCGCTGCTGGTGGAGCACATCCGCTCGCGCCGTGCCGGCCAGTCGTACATGCCGCAGCACCGGCTGATGCCGTACACGCTCGTCGAGCGGGAGTCGACCGAAGCGGTCGATTGACCGTCACCAGTAGGGCCGCCACGTGCGCGTGAGGCGCACGAGCGCCTCCAGGTAGAAATAATCGCCCCAGATGCAGGCCTCGTCCACGCCGACGCCGTTCGGCTTGTGGTACACGCCGTGCTTCAGCAGGCCGGCGCCGGGCGTGGCGCCCGTGTCGGCGTAATCGTTGGCCAGCGTGGCCACCATGCCGGCGGCGGCGCGCTCGTACGGGGCGCGCAGCGGATCGGCCAGCGGCAGGTGCTGCGCCAGCTCCAGCAGGCCGCAGGCGGCGATCGCGGCGCCCGAGCTGTCGCGCGGCTCCGGGCCCGACGTGAAGACGAGGTCCCAGTAGCAGATGCCGTCCTGCGGCAGGCGGTTCAGGTAGTAGTTGGCCAGTACCTTCGCCAGGTCGACGAGGCGGCTGTCGCCGTTGTGGCGGTAGACGAGCGGGAAGCCGGAGATGCCCCACGCCTGGCCGCGCGCCCAGCACGAATCGTCGGCGTGGCCCTGGTGCGTCTTGCCGTGCAGCGGCGCGCCGCTGGCCGGATCGAAGAAGAAGGTGTGGAACGTGGAGCCGTCGGCGCGCACGATGTGGCGGGCGGCCGCTTCGATGTGGCGGTCGGCCGCCGCGCGGAACGCCGGGTCGCCCGTGTGGTCGCTCGCCCAGTACAGCAGCGGCAGGTTCAGGTTGCAGTCGATGATCATGCGCCCGCGCTGGGCCGGGTCGCTCAATTCACCCCAGGCCTGGATGATGCCGGCGCCCGGCAGGTAGCGCTGCAGCAGCAGGCGCGCGGCGCCGAGGGCCGCCTCCGCAGCCTGCGGTTCGCCCGTCAACTGGTAGCCCGCCACGCACGAGAGGCTGTACAGGAAGCCCAGGTCGTGGTGGTCGACGTTGATGCGTTCGCGCTGGCGCGTGTGGAAGCTGGCGACGTGGCGCAGGGCCGTATCGCGGTAGCGCGCGGCGCCCGTCAGTTCGTACGCGAGCCACAGCATGCCGGTCCAGAAGCCGTTCGTCCATTCCGTATTGTCCATCGCGGCATAGACGCCGTTCTTCGATGACGGCATCGGGAAGGCGTCGCCGAAATGCGCGAGGTTGCGGTCGACGGCGTCCAGCGCGCGGACGATCGCGCGCTCGATGGCGGCCGTGTCGACGCCGGCGTTCCAGTGCGGCGGCAGGGCGCCGGTGTTCAGCGGCTCGATCGGGGCCGGGTTGAGGGGGGAAGACATGCGAACTCCTTGACGATTCATTTTGCCGGTTCCCCGAGCGGCGTCGCGGGGGACGCGGTCGTCTCCGGCGGCGTCGGCAGCAGGAACACGGCGGACAGGATGAGGAAGACGAGGCCCATGCCCGCCAGGGCGAGATAGGTCGCGGGGAAGCCGATCCGGTCGTAGCCGATGCCGGCCAGGGCAGACAGCGCGAAGATGCCGATCGAGTGACCGAAACTGACGCCGACCATGTAGACGGTCGACGCGAAGCGGTTGTCGAAGTGGCGCGCGATGTAGCGGAAGATCGAGACGGCGAGGATCGGCAGCTCCACCGAGTGCAGCAGCTTCATCGCCGAGATCGAGACTGGACCGACGGCGAGGCCGGAACCGGCGATCCGCATGAGCATGATTGACCCGGCCAGCAGCAGGCCGTTCTTGGCGCCGATGCGGCGCACGAGCAGCGGCGCGAGGAACAGACCGCCCGCTTCCAGGAAGATCTGCGCCGAATTCAGATAACCGAACATCGCCACGCCCGTCTTCGTGTCCGGGAACAGCGACGCGAAATAGCGGGAGAACTGCTGGTCGAACACGAGGTACAGGTTCGTCACGCCCAGCACGAATACCATGAACCGCCAAAAGCCAGGCATGCGCAGCAGCGCGAACGCCTCGGCGAGCCGCACGCCTTCGTTTGTGCGCGCCGTGGTGTCCGCCGGGCCGGCGCGCCAGACAACCAGCAGCGCGAGCATCACACCGCCCGCCAGCGACGCGAGCGCGAAATTGATGCCCGGGTCGACGTTGTAAATCCGGCCGCTGAACGCGGCGGCGCTGGCGAAGCCAAGCGACCCCCACAGCCTTACGCGGCTGTACTCGAAGCCGTCGCGCCGGCCGATGCGGTCGACGTACGATTCGATTGCGTAGCTGCCGGCGTTGAACGTGATGCCGAGGTACAGGCCGCCCACGGCGGCGCCCAGCAGGATGTTCGCCTTCAGCATCGGCGCGTACAGGAACGGGAAAAAGACGCCGGACAGCGCGACGAGTGCCGCGACCGTCCACAGGATGTTGCGACGCGTCCCCACGCGGTCCGACACGAAGCCGTAGATGGGTTGCGAGCACATGGCGGCGAAGGCGTTGGCCGCGAACACGATGCCCGCCTCCGTGCCCGACAGCTTGAGCGTCTGTCCCAGCCACACGGCGAGCAGCGAAATGCTCATCGCCTGGGCGAAGAAGTAGATGTAGACGAAGCCGCACAGGAAGCGGAAGTGCGATTGTCGGGTTGTCATGGTTGTCTCCTCGCTATCGTTATTGCGCCGGCCGCAGCCAGATCGCCTGGCCGCCGGACGCCGCCAGCGGCGCCTCCAGGACCGTCTTCGCGTCCACGCGCACCGTGCGCAGGCCGACCTTCGTACGGGTGGGCGCCGCCGGATCGTCGGCGTAGATCGTGGCGAGATACTGTTTGCCGGGCGCCAGGAAGTCAAGGGCGACCTTCAGCGTGCGGCTGTCCGTGTTCGTGATCGTGCCGACGAACCACTGGTCGCCGTGCCGGCGCGCCGTGGTGATGAACTGGCCTGGGCTGCCCTGCAGCACGCGGGTCTCGTCCCACGTCGTCGGCAGGCGGTCCCAGAATTCCAGTTCCGGCTCGTCGTGCGAATCGGCCGGGCGGTCGTACCAGTACAGCGTCTGCAGCGGGCTGTAATAGATCGCGGCCAGCGCCAGCTGGTGCGCATGCGTCGTCCTGATGCGCGGGCTGTAGTAGCAGAACGTGTAGTCGGCGGCGCCGGCGAGGAAGCGCGTGAACGGCAGCACCGTGTTGTGCGTCGCATCCGGCATCTCTTCGTTGCCGCGGATGCCTTCGGCCGTCAGCAGGTTCGGCCAGGTGCGCTGCTCGCCGGTCGGGCGCCAGTCGTCGTGGATGTTGACCATGATGTGCGCGTCCGCCGCCTGCCGGATCGCCTTTTCGATCCACGTCGTCCAGCGGTGCGAACCCACCTGCACGAAGCCGAACTTGACACCCTTCACGCCCCAGTCGCGGTAGGTCTGGAACAAGGTGTCGGACTGCGCGAGCAGCGCCTGCTGGTTCACGTACAGCCACACGCCGATGTCCTTGTCCCTGGCGTAGCGGATGATCTCGGGGAGGTCGAAGTCGGGGATCGCCACCTTCGTCGCATCGGCGTCGAACGAGAACGCGTTGCCGTACCACTTCCAGTCGAACAGGATGTATTGCAAACCGTGGCGGGCGGCGAAGTCGATGTTGGCCTTCGCGTCGGTCGTCGTCTGCGTCATCACGCGCATGATCTTGCCGGGCCGGATCCAGCGCGTGTCGGCGATGCGCGACGCGTCGTTCAGGTTGAGGATGAAGTCGTCGTGCTCGATCAGCGCGCCGGGCGTCTCCGCCACCATGATGCCGCGCCACGGCGTGGCGAACGGGGAGATCAGGTCGGCGCCGCCGTGCATCGACGTCACGAGCGTGTCCGGCCGCGTCGCGCTCAGGCGGAACTTGCTGCGCGCGTAATCGACCATGCCCGCTTCCAGCAGGGCCACGTGCAGGCCGCCCGGCAGCTGCAGGGTCAGCGGACGTTCCGATTCGTCCGGCCAGTCCGCCAGCGGCAGCAGCGTATACGGCGCCTGCGCCCAGCCGTGATACCACGCCCGGGTGCCGGGCGGCAGCGCGAATTCGGTGTTCTCCTGCGTGATGCGGTAGTAGGTGCCCTTCTCGTTTTCGGGGAAGACGTAGCGCAGCGCCACGCCCTCGTCATAGGCGCGGATCTCGACCGCCATCTTGTAGATCGGATTGTCGTCCTTGACCATGGCGATCGTCGCCGTGTTGTAGTGGTCGCGGATCGTCGAGCGCTCGCCGGTGACGGGGTGCCACGTGCTGTCGTGCGCCGCCTTCGTCACGCCGGTGATGGCCAGGTTCTCGAACCAGTGCGCGTGGCGGTCGACCGGCAGCGCCATGGCGCTCTCGGACAGGTGGTTGTCCAGCTCCAGGTCCAGGCGCGAATCGCGGATGACCGTCCGGTCCTTGTAGCGCACGCTGTAGTGCAGCTCGCGTTTGGCGCCGGCCAGGCGCGCCTGGTAAAAATCGAGGACGAGGCGGCCGTCGGGCGACGCGACGCTGACCCGGCTCGCGGGGACGATGTCCTGGGCGTGGGCCGCGTGCAGCGCGAGCGCGGCCAGCAACAATGCGAGGCGGCGGATCATGCGTGCACCTCTTCGCGCTGGACGGCGATGGCGTCGGCCAGCGCCAGCACGGCCTCCAGCGCCGGCGGCTGGGCCCCGGCCGCGCGGCAGGCGGCGGTGCCGGCGGCAACGGCGAAGCGCAGGTGGCTGCCGCCGGCGCGTTCCGGCCACGTCATGAGGCTGTAGAGCAGGGCGCCGATGCTGGCGTCGCCGGCGCCGACCGTGTCGACGACGTCCACGCGCGGCGCGGCCGCGCGCCACACGCCGTCCGGCCGGACCAGGTGGGCGCCCTCGCCGCCGCGCGTGTACAGGTAAGTCGCGGCCGGATTCCAGGCCCGCAGCGCGGCGAACGCGGCGCCCGCGTCGTCGTGCCGGAACAGACCGCGCAGGTCTTCGTCCGAAATCTTGACGACGTCCGCCAGGGCGACCATCTCGCGCAGCGTCGCGTCATAGCCTTCGTCCATCAGCGCGCGATGGTTCGGGTCGTAGCTGATCTTCGTGCCGCGCCGCCCGAGCTCCCGCGCGAGCGCGACGAGCGTGCCCGCGAGCGGCGCGCGCGCGAGGCTGATGCCGCCGAAGTGGACCCACGCGGCCTGATCCTGCCACCCGTCCGGCAGCCGGCGCGGATCGAAGTGCAGGTCGGCGCTGTCGGTGCCGATGAAGAAGTAGCGGGGCGGATGGCATTCATGCACGACGGCCAGCAGCGGCGGCCGGTCGACCTGTTGCAGGAAGCGTGGGTCCAGTCCCGCGGCCGCGTTGGCCGCGGCCAGTTCGGCGCCGAACACGTCGCGGCTGACTGCGCCCGCGAACGCGCTCGGGATGCCGAGGCGGGCGACGACGCGCGCCACGTTCCACGTCGATCCGCCCGTCTGGCTCGTCCACGTGCCGGGGCCCGTCGTGAGCAGGTCGGTCAGGGCTTCGCCCGCGGCGACGAAGCGGGGCAGGGCGCTCATCGCGCCAGCTCCATGGCGCGCAGCACGTCGTAGCAGGCGCCCATCGTGTGGTAATCGGTCTTGCCGGCCGGGCTCTTTTCGTCGGTGAGCTTGCGGTTGTCCGGGCCGAGGATGCGGTACCAGGCGCCGTGCTGGTGGTCGACGAAGTGCTGCCAGCCGTACGCCCAGATGCGCCCGTACCAGTCCCAGTACGCCGCGTTTCCGGTGCGTACGGCCAGCAGCGCGGCGGCCGCGAAGCTTTCGGCCTGCACCCAGAAATACTTGTCGCCGTCGCAGATGGTGTCGTCGGGCGCGAAGCCGTAGCAGATGCCGCCGTGGTCGCGGTCCCACGCGCGCGCCAGGGCGGCGTCGAACAGCGCGACGGCGCGCGGCGCGAGCCAGTCGGCGTCCCCTTGCAGGCGGGCGCGGTGGCGCTCGAGCAGCAGGAGCAGCTTGGCCCATTCCGTCAGGTGGCCCGGCTGGTAGCCCCAGGGACGGAAGATGTTGGTCTTGTCGGCGCGGTTGTAGTCCCAGTCGACCGACCAGTCGGCGCGGTAGTGTTCCCACACGAAGCCGCCGGCCAGTGCCGCCTGCCGCACCGTGATGTTGCGGGCCAGGAGTTCGGCGCGGTGCAGGTAGCGGACCTCGTTCGTCGCCTCGTACGCCGCCAGCATCGCTTCGCACGCATGCATGTTGGCGTTCTGGCCGCGGTAGGTGTCGAGCGTCGACCAGTCGGCGCTGGCCTGGTCGGCATACAGGCCGTGCCCGGGCAGCCAGAAGTGCGCCTCCATCAGCGTGAACGTCTCGGCGATGTGGTCGCGGGCTTCCGCCACGCCCGCCTGCAGCGCATGCGCGTACGCCAGCACGACGAACGCGAGGCCGTAGCAATGGTTGTCGCCGTCGAGGACCTCCTTGCCGCCCTGGTCCCAGGCGAGCTGCCAGGCGTAGCCGCCGGTGGCCGGGTCGCGGTGGGCGTCGCGCAGGAAGGCGACGCCGTGGCGCACGGCGGCGAGGTAGTCGGGGTTGCCGAACCGGCGGTACGCCATCGCGTAGTTGAAGACGAAGCGCGTGCTGCTGACGAGGTGGCGCGTCGTGCGGTCGTACACGGTGCCATCGTCGCGGAAGAAGTGATAAAAGCCGCCGCTCGGGTCGATCGAGCGCGGATGGTAGAACCGCATCGTGGCGGCGATGTGGTCGAGCAGGAAATCGGGGGAGCGGAAATCGGGTGCCATGTCGCGGTTCTCTATTCGGAGGTTGTCGGGGATGTCTGGGGCCAGGCGGCGATGCGGTAGCGGGTTTCCCACGGCGCCTCGGGCGATATCGCGATGCCCAGCCGGTCCGCCAGCGGATGGCCGGCCGGCGCGGTGGCGACGCGGCCCAGGTCGAAGATGCTGTTCACAGGTTCGGCGCCCAGCGCCAGGTGGTTGCTCATCCAGGGAAAGTGGATGCGTCCGCCGTTGCTGACCCAGAGCAGCAGGTCGGGCAGTTGCGCCGTGTCCCACCACAGGCCCACGCAGGCGTCGTAGTCGAGGTAGTGCAGGACGAGCGGCGCGCCGGTGCCGGTGCCGCCGACCGCGCGCACCTGCACCAGCTCCTCGGCCGGCGCGCCCAGGGGCAGGTGCGCGAGGTCGACGGGGCCGTCGACGCCGGCGAGCCGGTCGAGGGATGCCGAGCGGGTGTCGGACAGCAGCCGCGACACGGCGCCCGCCGGCTGGGCGGGATAGCTGTGGATGCCGTCGTGCGGGCCTAGCACGACCCGCACCCGCCCCGCCGCCGGCGGCAGGCGGAACGTCGGATGCAGGCCGGCGGGCACGCGGGCCGGCCGCCGCGCCCAGACGCGCAGCACGACGTCGACGGCGGGCGCGTGCGGGTCGGCCGTGATCTCGCGCTCCATGTGCTCGATCGGCGAGCCGGGCGGATAATCGATGGCGAGGTGGATGCGCTGCTCGGTCGCCGACACGCAACGCCAGTGATGGTTGGCCGCGTAGCCGTGGTTCCAGCTGTCGTCCGGCGCGTGCGTGCGCCAGGCGGCGGGCAGGCCGTGCGGCGGCTCGGTGCAGCCGAACGGCAGGCAAGGCCATTCGCCGCGCAGGCGGCGCATGATGCCGGGCAGGCTGCTGGAGCGTGTCATGCCGGCCCATGGCGCGACATGCATGATCTCCAGTTCGCGTTCGTCACCGATGCGCAGGCTGAGCGGCCCGAGCATCGCCCCCAGCGACTGCACTTCCGCGCTGCCGTGGTCCCACGCGAGGCGCCAGCTGCCGGTCACGCGTGCCTCCCGATATCAGCGTCGCGCATCCAGGCCTCCAGTGCGCGCGGCCCCGATCTCGTCGGCACGCGCGGGGTTGAAGTCGCTCGTGGCCGCGTGTTTCAGCGCGGCCGCCGCGAGCGCGAACCCGGCCACGTCGTCCGGCGTCATGCCGGACTGCAGTCCGTGCAGCACGCCGGCCGCGAACGCATCGCCCGTGCCGATACGGTCGACGATGCCGGACAACCGGTAGCTGCCGCCCGCCACGGTTTCCGTGCGCGTGTGCAGGCATGCCGACAATTCGTGTTCGTCCACGCTGTGCTGGACCCGGCAGGTCCAGGCGAGCAAGGTCAGGTTCGGGAATGCGGCGAACGCGGCGCGCGCCACTTCCGCGGCGCGCGCCGGGTCGGCCAGTTCCGGACGTCCCAGCACGAGGGCGATGTCGCGCGGGCCGGCGAACAGGACGTCCGCCTGGCGCATGGCCTCGAGGAGCACCGCGATGCCGTCCTGGCCGCGTTCCGCCCACAGCGACGCCCGATAGTCGCCGTCGAACGCGACGCGCACGCCGCGTGCGCGCGCGGCCCGCATCGCGGCCAGCACGGCGTGCGCGGGACCGTCGCCGACGGCCGGCGAGATGCCGGAGACGTGCAGCCACGCGGCGCCGTCCAGCAGCGCGGGCCAGTCGTACAGGTCGGGATCGGCCAGCGCATAGGCCGAGCCGGCGCGGTCGTAGATGATGTCGGCCAGGCGCACGGCGGCGCCGGGTTCGAGGAAGTACAGGCCCATGCGGCCCGGATGCAGGCGGATGCCGGACGTGTCGACACCGTGCGCGCGCAGGCCGTCGAGGGCGGCGCGGCCGAGCGGGTTGTCGGGCAGGACGCTGACCATCGCGGCGCGGTGGCCGAGCAGCGCGAGCGCCACGGCGACGTTGGCCTCGGCGCCGTCCGTGCCGGTGTCGAGGGCCGGTGTCTGCAGCTGCATGCGGCCGGGCGGCGCGGCGAGGCGCAGCAGGATCTCGCCGAAGCAGACGATGCGGCCCGCCATGTCGGGGGCGGCGCTCATCGGGCGAGCCAGCCGCCGTCGACGGGCAGCACGACGCCGTGGACGTAGTCGCTGGCGCGGCTGGCCAGGAACACGGCGGCGCCGGCCAGGTCCTGCGGCTGGCCCCAGCGGCCGGCGGGGATGCGGGCGAGGATCGCCGGCTCGCGCACGGGGTCGGCGCGCAGGGCGGCGGTGTTGTTGGTGTCGAAGTAGCCGGGCGCGATGGCGTTCACGTTGATGCCGTGCGCGGCCCATTCGTTGGCCAGCGCCCGCGTGAGTCCCGCCACGGCGCTTTTGCTCGCCGCATAGGCCGGCACGCGGACGCCGCCCTGGAACGACAGCAGCGACGCGATGTTGACGATCTTGCCGCCGCCGTGGGCCGCCATGTGGCGCGCGGCCGCCTGCGCCATGAAGAACACCGATTTCAGGTTGGTGTCGATGACGGCATCCCAGTCCGCTTCCTCGACGTCGAGGCTGTCGGCGCGGCGGATGATGCCGGCATTGTTGACGACGATGTCGAGCCGGCCGTTCAGGTTGACGGCGGCGTCGACGACGTCGCGTACGGGCGCGGTCGAGGACAGGTCGGCATGGATGTCGAGGAAGCGGCGTCCGAGCGCCGTGACGGCGGCGCCCGTGCCGGTGGCGGCGCTGCGGCCGACCGCCACGATGTCGGCGCCGGCTTGTGCCAGCGCGACGGCGATGCCCTGGCCGAGGCCCGTGTTGGCGCCGGTCACGAGCGCCGTGCGGCCGGCGAGGTTGAACAGGTCGAGCATGGTTGTCCTTATTTGAGCTGGCAGATGTCCAGGACCTTCATGTCCGTGTAATCGAGGTTCTCGCCGCCCATCGCCCAGATGAACGCGTAGTTCGCGGTGCCGGACCCCATGTGGATCGACCACGGCGGCGAGACGACCGCCTGTTCGTTGGCGACGACGATGTGGCGCGCGGCATCCGGTGCGCCCATGAAGTGGAACACGCGCTGGTCGTCCTGCAGGTCGAAGTAGAAATAGACTTCGGAGCGGCGCTCGTGCACGTGCGGCGGCATCGTGTTCCAGACGCTGCCCGTCTTGAGGATCGTGAGGCCCAGCAGCAGTTGCGCGGACTTGCAGACGCCCGGGACCACGTACTGGTAGATCGTCCGTTCGTTCGAGGTCGCGGCGCTGCCGCGCTCCAGCGGGACCGCCTGCGCATGCGTGATCTTGGCGAGTTCGCAGCGGACGTGGGCCGGCGTCGACGCGAGATAGAAGCGGGCCGGGTTGGCGGCGTCCAGCGATTCGAACACGACATCGGCGCTGCCCATCGGGACGTACAGGCCGTCGCGCGGCGCGAGCTCGAACGCCTGCCCGTCGACGGTGACGCGGCCCGTCCCGCCGGCCACGTTGATGATGCCCAGCTCGCGGCGGGCAAGGAACGGCTGGCCGGCGGCGGACGGCGGTTCGGTGTGGGCGGGCAGGGCGAGCGGACCGTCGACGGGCGCCGCGCCGCCGATGACGAAGCGCTCGTCGTGGCAGTAATTCAGCGTGACCGCGTCCGGGGCGAATATCCGGTCGAGCAGGTAGCGCTGGCGCAGCTGGTCGTTGCTGGCGCCCGCCATCATGTCGGGGTGGGTTGCGTAACAAGTCTTCGCGAACACTGGTGTTTCCTCGCTGTCCGTAATAGGTTGTGGGTTATCGATAACAATGATATCAGGGTATTTCGAAAAGTCAAATCTGCGGCGCCCGACGGCAGCCCCGCATGCGGCAAAGCCCGAACTGGCGGCCCGCGCAGGTCGGAATTCGCCGTCTGCGAAAAATGTTGTACACGTTCGTCAACTTTTGTTATCGTTAACGTGCGCTGTATCCGCGACGCCTGACGGATGCGAGCGATGGCATGCCGGCATCGAGGGCACCATCGTTCGCGGACGGACGCCGTCGCGGCGCCACCGGCCCGTGCCGGTGCAGCGATCTCCTTGCGGGTACGTTCCAGGCCCGTATTCAACCTGTCCCGGCAATCGGGGCAGGTTTTTTTTTACCTGGAAAGCACATCAGCTTATCGCTTGCGTCCTCCATTTCGAGACAGGCATGCGGGCGCCATTCGCCGACATTCGTGCGCGGATAAGATGCGGGGTGGTCCGGCATGCCATCGAGCCGTGCCCGCCGCCTGCGTGAGCTGTGTGAGAATAGGGGTTTTACGCAGGTGTGCGCAGTTCCATGAACCCCGCCAATCCAGCCGACGGCGTCATCGCATTGTTCAACGAAGGCCGCTTCGAACAGGCACTCGCCCGGGTCGCCGACGTGCCGCCCGACGCGGTCCTCGGCGTCGAGTTGCTGAATATCGCGGCGGCTTGCGCCTGCGCGCTGGCGCGGCCGGCACAGGCCGAACAGTATTGGCGGCTGGCGCTGCAACGCGATCCCGCGCACGCCCCGACCTGGAACAATCTCGGCATCCTGCTGCAGCAAGGCGGCCGCGGCGCGGAGGCGGAAGCGGCATATCACGAGGCCCTCGCCCTGCAGCCGGACTTCGCCGATGCGCACTACAATCTCGGCCTGCTGCTTCAGCAATCCGGCGCGCTCGATGCGGCCCACGTCTGCTACCAGCGCGCGCTGGCGCTCCGCCCCGGCCATGCCGACACCTACAACAATCTCGGCGCGCTGTACCGGATGCGCGAGCAATGGCCGGCGGCGCTGGCCTGTTTCCGGCAGGCGGCGGCGCTGCAGCCGGAGAATGCGCAGGCCCAGAACAACCTCGGCCTGGCGCTTGCGCAAGTGGGCCGGATGGATGAGGCGGAAGCGGCGCTGGGCCGGGCGCTGGCCTTGCAGCCTGGCTTTGCGGCCGCGCGCGCCAACCTCGACCTGGTGCGGCAAGCGCCCGGCCGCGGCGCGCAGGCGCGGCACCGGTCCGGCAATGCCGCCGCGGCCGATCCAGACGATGCGCTGGTCCTGCACCAGCGCGCCGACCTGCTGCAGACATCGGGGCACTGGGCGCAGGCCGAGGCCTGCTATCTCGACGCGCTCGAGCGCGCCCCGGAACGCGCCGGACTGCACAACAACCTCGCCGTCCTGCAGAGCCGGATGGGCCGGCTGGACGCCGCCGAAGCCAGCTACCGCCGGGCGCTGGCCCTGCGCCCGGACTATGCCGAGGCCCTGCATAACCTGGCCATGCTGTACATGCGGCAGCGCCGCCATGCGCAGGCGGAATGGGCGCTGCGCGACTTCCTCGCGCTGCGTCCCGACGATCCGGATGGCCTGAATTCGCTCGGCAACCTGCACCAGCAGACGCACCGCTACGCGGACGCCGAACAATGCTATCGCCGCGCATTGGCGCGCCGTCCGTCCGACCCGAAGTCCCTGAACAACCTGGCGGTGCTGCTGCAGCACGAGGGCCGCGCCGAGGAAGCCGAAGCGGCCTACCGGGCAACGATCGACGCCGATCCCGGCTATCCCGAGGCGCGCTGGAACCTCGGCTTCATGCTGCTGGCGCGCGGCCGCCTGGCGGAAGGCTGGCCATTGATGGAGGCGCGCTACGACCCCGCCCTCGCGCATCCGATCGCCGCCAGGCCGGTTCTCGGATTTCCGCAATGGCGGGACCAAAGTCTCGCGGGCCGCAGCATCGTCGTGTGGCCGGAACAGGGATTCGGCGACCAGATCCAGTTTGTGCGCTACCTGCCCATGTTGAAGGCGGCCGGCGCGTCCCGGGTCACGCTGGTGTGCCAGGACCCGCTCGTGCCGCTGCTGCGCGACGCCGCCGGCGCCGATGCCGTGCTGGCCCTGAGCGCGGCGGCGACGCGCCTGCCGCCGCATGACTACTGGGTCTTCATGCTGAGCCTGCCGATGCATTTCAGGACGACGCCGGCGACCATTCCGCCCGCCTTGCCCTACCTGGCGCCCGATCCCGCGCGCGTCCGGCGCTGGCGCCAACGGCTCGGCGCGGATGGCGTGCGCGTCGGCCTGGTATGGCGCGGCTTCGGCGGGCATGTCAACGACGCCAACCGCTCGCTGCCCGACCTGGCCTGCCTGGCGCCGCTGTGGCGGGCGCCGGGGGTGGCTTTCGTCAGCCTGCAGCGCGGCATGGACGGGGAGGGCGCCGGCGCCGCCACGCCGGACCTGCCCTTGCTGGACCTCGGCGCCGAGATCGCCGACTTCGCCGACACCGCCGCCATCGTGTCGCTGCTCGACCTGGTCGTCTGCGTCGATACCGCCGTGGCCCACGTGGCGGGTGCGCTCGGCAAGGCGTGCTGGGTGCTGCTGCCGGCCGTGCATCCGGACTGGCGCTGGATGGAAGCGCGCGCCGATTCGCCGTGGTATCCCGGCGTCCTCAAGCTGTACCGGCAAACCGCGCCGGGCGACTGGCGCACCGTCGTCGACGCCGTCGCCGCGGACCTGGCGGCCTGGACCTCGCGTCCCTGAGGCCCGTCCGCTGCCGGTCCCCCCGGGGCCGGGGCCGAGGACTGTTGTCATCTTCCGTTGTATCCGTGCAGCAAAATCGGTAAAAACGAATCAGATACAAAAAATATGTTGCCCGACAGTATGTTTCAAATGAGAATTTGCTGTCCGTCTGCAAGCCTTCTTCTTACCTGATTCACTGCCGCTCCTCGCCGCCGCCACCCCCACCCGCCCGCGCATCCGCTCGTGCCTGCCGCCACTTGCCGCATTTCGAACACATCATATGAATCATATCTACCGCCTGGTCTGGAACAAAAAACGAAACATGCTCATGGCCGTCGCCGAGTTTGCGAGCGCGCAGGGCAAGGATGCGGCAGGCGAGGCCGATGCGAACGGCCGGCCCGGCGCGGGCCGGCAAGCGGGTCCCGCCACGCCTGGCGCCCGCAGCCTGTTGGCCGCGGCAATCCTGGCAATCTTCCCGCTGGTCGCGTTTGCGCAGATCCAGCAGCACACGATCGCATACGGAAATGTCGAAACCTGGTCGGATACCGATGGCACGAACGCCGCGGCGGTCGGCTGGCAAGTGATCAACGACGGCGGGCTCGACATCTCCGCCACCGTGGCCGGATCGGCTGTCCAGAGCCTGGCCGGCTCCGGCAGCGTCCTGCTGGGTTCCCAGACCTTGAGCCTGCTCGCCGCGCAGGATACCTTCGGCGGCGTGCTGTCCGGATCGGGCGGCTTGCTGTTGCAGTCCGGCTTCGAGACCCTGGACGGCACCCATACGTACACCGGCGCGACCAGCATCAATCCGGCCGGGGCGCTGATGCTGGCCGGTTCGGGCAGCATCGCGCTGTCGAGCGGGGTCGTCAACAATGGCATTTTCGATATCTCGGCAACCGACAATGGCAGCCAGATCCAGACCCTCAATGGTTCCGGCTTCGTCGCCCTCGGTGGCCAGACCCTGACCCTGACCAATGCCGGCGGCACGGTGGTCCAGAGCACGGGCGGCCTGCCTGGCCTGCCGATCCTCGGATCGGGCGGCGTCATTCTCGGTGCCCCGAACCTGGTCCTGGGCAACGCCAGCACGGACTTTTCGGGCATGATCCTCGGTGCCGGCGGCCTGACGGTCAGCGGCGGCGTCGAGACCCTGACCGGCATCAACGGCTACACCGGCGCCACCACGATCGGCCAGGGCGCGACCGTGGCGCTGGCCGGCCTGGGCAGCATCGCGTCGTCGAGCGGCGTGGCCGACGACGGCGTGCTCGATGTCTCCGCCAGCGTCTTCGGCACGCAGATCCAGTCGCTGTCCGGTTCGGGCAGCGTCGCGCTGGGCGCGCAGACCTTGACGCTGTCGAATGCCAACGACGTGTTCGCGGGCAGCATCAACGGCTCCGGCGGCCTGGCGGTCGCGGGCGGCGTCGAGACCCTGACCGGTACCAACACCTACAGCGGCGCCACCAGCGTCAACATGGGTGGCACGCTGGCGCTGGCCGGTTCGGGCAGCATCGCCCTGTCGAGCGGCGTGAACGACAACGGCGTCTTCGATATCTCGGCGACCGACAATGGCGCCCAGATCCAGACGCTGTCCGGCTCCGGCAGCGTGCTGCTGGGCGGGCAGACCCTGACCCTGACGAATGCCGGCGGCACGGTGATCCAGAGCCCCATTGGCCTTCCCGGCCTGCCGTTGACCGGATCGGGCGGCGTCATCCTCCTTAGCCCGCCCCTGATCCTGGGCAATGTCACGAATGGCTATGCGGGCACGATCGCCGGGTCTGGCGGCCTGGCCGTGACCGGCGGGGTGGAGACCCTGGCCGGCATCAACAGCTACACCGGCGCCACCACGATCGCCACCGGCAGCACGCTGGCGCTGGCCGGCCTGGGCAGCATCGCCTCGTCGAGCGGCGTCGCGGACAATGGCGTATTGGACGTTTCCGCCAGCATCTTCGGCGCGCAGATCCAGTCGCTGTCCGGTTCGGGCAGCGTGGCGCTGGGCGCGCAGACCTTGACGTTGACCAACGCTGCCGACACCTTTGCGGGCAATATCGCCGGCCTCGGTGGACTGGCCGTCGCGGGCGGCAGCGAGACCCTGAGCGGCGCCAACACCTACGGCGGCGCGACCAGCGTCAACCTGGGCGCCACGCTGGCCCTGGCCGGTTCGGGCAGCATCGCCTTGTCGAGCGGCGTGGTCGACGACGGCGTCTTCGATATCTCGGCCACCAACAACGGTGCGCAAATCCAGTCGCTGTCCGGCTCGGGCACCGTGCTGCTGGGCGGCCAGACCCTCACCTTGACGAATGCCGGCGCGACCAGCACCCAGACCGGCGGCCTGATCGGCGTGATCGTCGGGCCGGGCGGCGTCCTGCTCCCCGGCCTGCCGGTCGTGACCAGCACCGGCGCCGATTTCTCCGGCACCATTGCCGGTTCCGGCGGCCTGACCGTGGCCGGCGGCACCGAACGACTCAGCGGCACCAACGCCTACACCGGCGCGACCAGCATCAACGCGGGCGCGACGCTGGGCCTGGCCGGTTCGGGCAGCATCGCGCTGTCCAGCAGCGTGGCCGACTACGGCGTGCTCGACATCTCGGCGACCGGCAATGGCGCGCAAGTCCAGTCGCTGTCCGGCGCCGGCAGCGTGGCACTGGGTGGCCAGACCCTCACCCTCACCAATGCCCACGACGTATTCGTGGGCAGCATCAACGGTTCCGGCGGCCTGGCGGTCAGCGGTGGCACCGAGATCCTGGCCGGCATCAACAGCTACACCGGCGCCACCACGATCGGCCAGGGCGCGACTCTGAACCTGCTTGCGCTGGGCAATATCTCGTCGTCGAGCGGCGTCGCGGACAACGGCGTGCTGGATGTCTCCGCCAGCATCTTCGGCACGCAGATCCAGTCGCTGTCCGGTTCGGGCAGCGTGGCGCTGGGCGCCCAGACCTTGACGCTGACCAACGCGTCCGACACCTTCGCGGGCAATATCGCCGGCCCCG
>NZ_JAXOFN010000035.1:0-62877 GCF_034420155.1 Massilia luteola | reverse complement strand
TGTAAAGGCAAAGTTAAAATGTCCGCTTTGAGCAAAGTTGAAATGTCCGTCATGTGACATTTCAAATGCGCTTCTGAGCGGACGTTTTCCTTGCCGTCATCACCCCCTGCACGACGGCGGCGGCAACTCGATCTTCGCGGTAGTTGCGATTGCGTTTCTTCTTGTCGAGAGTTGCGTGCAGCGTTTTGCTATCCACGTCGACATCCTTCGCCCGCAGCGGTTGCTCCATACGGATATAGGCGAGCACGTTGCCGTTAGCGCGCATTTCAACTCGACCATCAGCATAGGTATGGATGTTGATGGACTGACCGATCAGCTTGCGAAGCTCAGGCTTATCGTCAAACCGATACGGTACGCCGCCGTGATGCAAGGTGAGTTTGGCGCTGAGTTTTCGGCTGTCGCAAATGGCCAGGATCAGATCCAGGTTGTAAGTTGAGTTAAGGGCGACATGCAGGTCAAGCGGATTGCCCGGCTCGACTGAAAAGCGTGCGTTGTAGTTCTGGATGAAATCACCGCACCAGGCGTTTGCGGTCTCGATGTCGTTGATGCCGTCCAGTCGCAAGGTTTTAACCAGACGGTCTTGCAACGTACGGTTAGCCCGCTCCACGCGGCCCTTCGCTTGAGGAGAGTTGGCACAGATTAGCTCGATGCCAAGTTCATCGAGCGCACGCTGGAACTGGGTCTTCGTCTGGTTCGTTGCTGATGGTGAGCGAAAGACCGCTGCACGGTCGGCATAGAACGCTTGCGGTCTGCCGTGCTGCTCGATGTATCGTCGAGTCGCCTCAAAATAGCTGGCCGTCGTTTCTGTCTCGGCAAAGTGCAGATGCTGAATCCTGCCCGTCGCATCGTCGATATACACTAGCAAGGTGCAAGCGTCGCCACGTTTCTCGAACCAGTGATGACGACTGCCGTCTATCTGGACCAACTCTCCGATGCACCGACGTCGTTCTCGCGGCTGATAAAGACGGCTCTTGTGGGCAGATTTCGTGACCCATAGCCCGGCCTTGATCATCAAGTTGCGCAGGGTTTCCTTCGACAGTTTCAAGCCATGCCGCTCGCGTAGTTGCTCGCAAGCCAGCGTCGGCCCAAAGTCGGCATAGTGATCACGTAGCAGTCCCAGCGCCTTCTGCGCCACCTCAGGCGCAAGCCGATTGTTGCTCGGCTTGCCCCGCTGCCTGGATATCATCCCGCTCTGGCCTTCTTGTTCAAAGCGTTTTTGAAGACGGCGTATTTGACGCGTCGTTATCCCCAGCCGCCTGGCCGCAATGACCGCCGTGATCTCGCCCTTGATACTGGCGCCGATGACCCCGGCGCGTTCCAACTCCTCCATCGTAATGCTCCCGATTTTTCCCACGCTCGACTCCAAACCGTTCGGAATCGACAGCATGAGCTATCTAGCAAAAGCGGACATTTCAACTTTGCTAAATGCGGACATTACAACTTTGCCCTAACACACCCTACGTTGAATCTTACGGCGGCATCACAGCCAGCCGGCCTTCTTGAACTTGCGATACATGTAGACGCCCACGGCAATCATGATCGCGAGCGCCGTCGGATAGGCCCACTTCCATTCCAGCTCGGGCATGTACTTGAAATTCATGCCCCACACGCCCGCGAACGCCGTGAACACGGCAAAGATCGCCGCCCACGCGGCCAGGCGCTTGTTCACTTCGCTCTCGTCGATCGAGACCATCGACAGGTTCACCTGGATAGCGGTGCTGATCGTGTCGCGGATCGAGTCCAGGCGGCCGCCGATGCGGATCAGGTGGTCGTGCACGTCGCGGAAGTAATCCTGCGTGCCGGTGACGAGCGTGGGCACGCGGCCGCCGTGCAAGCGGCCGATCGCTTCCATCAGCGGCATCACGGCATGGCGCAGGACGAGGCCCTTTCTCTTCAACTGGTACAGGCGCTCGACGTTCTCGCGCTGGGCGCCGTGCGTGAAGATGCGGTCCTCGACGGTCTCCAGTTCCGACTCGAGCATGTCGACGATGGGGAAGTAGCGGTCGACGACGGCGTCCATCAGCGCGTACATGACGAACGCCGATCCCATCTTGAGCAGGTGCGGCTCGCGCTCCGCGCGCGCGCGTACGCCCAGGAAGCCCTTGGCCGAATCGCGCCGCACCGACAGCACGTAGTTTTTGCCGGCGAAGATCGCCAGCTCGCCGCCGGCCAGACGGTCCCCTTCGACGAGGTCGACCGTGTGCACGACGGTGAACAGGCAGTCGCCGTATTCCTCGATCTTGGGGCGCTGATGGCCGCGCGCGGCGTCTTCGACGGCGAGTTCGTGCAGGCTGAACTCTTCCTTCATCTGCGCCATTTCGGCGTCGGTGGCATCGCGCAGCGCAACCCAGACGAAGCAGCCGGGTTGGTCGAGGTAGTCGCTGATGTCCTCGACGGGAATGTCGCGCAGCTTCTTGCCTTCCTGGTAGGCGACACAGTTGATCAGCATGTCATCGGGTGGTTGTTGCAAAGATGACAGAGCTTACACCAACGTCACGCGTGCCGGCATTACGGGAACGTCCGCGTGGGCTCGGGGAGCCCACGCGCGCAGTGTCGAACAAGCCCCGCGGGCCTTTCGAATAAGGCTCCCCGGGCCTTTCGAATAAGGCTCCCCGGCCTTTCGAATAAGGCTCCCCGGCCTTTCGAATAAGGCCCCCCCGGGCCTTTCGAATAAGGCCGCCCGGGCCTTTCGAATAAGGCCCCCCGGGCCTTTCGAATAAGGCCCCCCGGGCCTTATTCGTCCTTCGCGCCGTCGATGCCGAGCTCGGCAATCTTGCGCGTGATCGTATTGCGCCCGATCCCGAGCCGGATCGCCGCGTCGTTCTTGCGCCCGTGGGTATGCTTCAGCGCCGTGCGGATCAGCGCCGATTCGAACTGGCGCCCCAGCACGTCCATCACTTCGACCTGTCCTTCCGACAGCATGCGCGCGGCTTGCATTTCGAGCAGGCCGATCCAGCCGTCGGCGCCGTTCGGCGGCGCGCCGTGGTCGGCGGCGTGCGCCGCGGCGGCGGACGGCGCGGCGAAGGCGACCGTGCCTTGTGCGCCGACGCCGGAACTGAGTCCCACCGCAAAGCTGTTGCCGCCCGCCGGGGCGGCCTGGGCCTGGGTCAGGTCGCGCGGCAGGTCCTTCACTTCGACCGTCTGGCCAGGTGCCATCACCGTGATCCAGTTGCACAGGTTTTCCAGCTGGCGCACGTTGCCGGGGAGTTCGAGGCCGGTCAGGAAACGCACGGCCTCCTCGCTCATGCGCTTGGTCTCGACGCCCAATTGGCGTGCACTCTGCACCAGGAAGTGGCGCACCAGAATGGGGATGTCTTCGCGCCGCTCGCGCAGGCTGGGCAGGCGCAGGCGGATCACATTCAGGCGGTGGTACAAGTCTTCGCGGAACAGTCCGTCGCGCACGCGCTGCTCCAGGTTCTGGTGCGTCGCGGCGATCACCCGCACGTTGGCCTTCACCGGCTGATGCCCGCCCACGCGATAAAAATGGCCGTCGGACAGCACGCGCAGCAGACGCGTCTGCAAGTCGAACGGCATGTCGCCGATCTCGTCCAGGAACAGCGTGCCGTTCTCGGCCTGCTCGAAGCGGCCGCGCCGCATCGCCTGCGCGCCCGTGAACGCGCCGCGCTCGTGGCCGAACAGTTCGGATTCCAGCAGGTCCTTCGGGATCGCCGCGGTGTTCAGCGCGATGAACGGCTGTTGCGCGCGCGGGCTGTGCTTGTGCAGGGCGCGCGCGACGAGCTCCTTGCCGGTGCCCGACTCGCCCGTGATGAGGACCGTCACGTTCGACTGCGACAGGCGGCCGATGGCGCGGAACACTTCCTGCATCGCCGGCGCCTGCCCCAGGATCTCCGGGGTCTCGGTGGGCGCGATGTCGACGCTCGCGTCGCGCAGGCTTTCCTCGAGGGCGCGGCGGATCAGGGCGACGGCCTTGTCGATGTCGAACGGCTTGGCCAGGTATTCGAAGGCGCCGCCCTGGAACGAGGCGACGGCGGAATCGAGGTCGGAGAACGCGGTGATGACGATGACCGGCAGGCCGGGATGGCGTTCCTTGACGACCGCCAGCAGGTCCAGGCCCGATTCGCCCGGCATGCGGATGTCCGACACCAGCACCTGAGGCGTGTCCGTTTCGAACGCCGCCAGCGCTTCGCGGCCGCTGGCAAAACTCCGGGTGGCGAGGTTCTCGCGCGCCAGGGCTTTTTCCAGCACCCAGCGGATCGATGCATCGTCGTCGACAATCCAGATTGGTTTCATGTAATTCGTTTTTCCCGCGAAGGTTCAAGGGGGACCGACGCAGCCGCCCTCTCATCCGCTGCTTATGGCAGGGGAATCAGGATGCGGAAATCCGTCAATCCAGGCCGGCTTTCGCACTCGATCAGTCCCATGTGCTGCTGCACGAAGGTCTGCGCCAGGGTCAGCCCGAGACCGCTGCCGCCTTCGCGCCCGGAGACGAGCGGATAGAAGATGCGGTCGCGGATATCGGGGGCGATGCCCGGTCCGTTGTCGATGATATGCAAGTCTAATGCCAGGCCGTAACGCACCTTTGCCAGGGTGACCTGGCGCGCCACGCGGGTGCGCAGGACGATCTCGGCGTCGCCCGCCGCGATCCGTGCGCGCAGCGCCTGGGCGGCGTTGTGGACGATGTTCAGAACGGCCTGGATCAGCTGTTCCTTGTCGCCGCGGAACTCGGGAATCGACGCGTCGTAGTCGCGCCGGATGGCGAGGCCGGACGGGAATTCGGCCAGCACGAGGCTGCGCACGCGCTCGCACACTTCGTGGATGTTGACGTCGCCCACGATGTGCGGCCGGCGGTGCGGCGCCAGCAGGCGGTCGACCAGCGTCTGCAGGCGGTCGGCTTCCTTGATGATCACCTGCGTGTATTCGCGCAGGGAACTGAGGTGCACGTCCGGCAGCTCCAGCTCCAGCAGCTGGGCCGCGCCGCGGATGCCGCCCAGCGGGTTCTTGATCTCGTGGGCGAGGTTGCGGATGAGTTCCTTGTTGGCCAGGCTCTGGTCGAGCAGGCGCTCCTCGCGGTCGAGTTTCAGTTGCTGGACGTTCTCGCGCAGCTCGACGACGACCTCGGCCTCGCCGGCCGCGCTGACGATGCTGTGCACATGCAGCGGGTCGCGCGCGGGGCGGAACAGCGTGAGGTCCTGGCGCAGGTCGGCGTATTTGTGGGCGATCGCCTGCTCGCACAGGACGCCCAGTTCCTCGCCGTTGGTGAACAGGCCAATCAGCGTCTGGCGCGAGAGCGACTTCGCGGACATGTCGAGCAGGTGCTCGGCGGCCGGGTTGGCGTAGCGCACGAGCCCGCCGGCGTCCGCCACCAGCACGGCGGAGGCGAGCATGTCGAGGCCTGCGAAACGGTCGTGCTGGAGGGGCTGGGCCGGGGTGCCGTTCATCGCAGGGGTGTCGTCCTTATCGTATGTTGGCGATCTCGCGCCTGAGTGCTTCGATGTTCTTTTCGCTGCGGCCGATGTCGTCGCGCATCTGGGCCACCCGCTCCTGGTATTTCGCGTAATTCTTTTCGTTGCCCTGGCGTTCCGGTTCGCCGTTGTTGAAGTCGCGCTTCAGGTCCGCCAGTTTCCGTTCCTCGGACCGCAATTCGTCTTCGAGGATCGCGCGCCGGTCGTCGTCGCGCGCGCGCTGCGTGGCCGTATCCACGCGCGGGAAGCCCGCCGGATTCGGGCTCGCGGCCGGACGCCCTGCTCCTTGCCGCATCGTCACCGCGGGCGCGGCGCGCGGCGCGGGAGCCGGCGCCGAGATATAGCCGGGCAGATCGAGTACCTTGCAGCCGGGTTTATTGATGTCAGTAAATTCCACCCGGCCACTCTTGTCGACGCATTTGTAGACGACGGAATCGGCGCGGGCACTGTCGTGCGCGGCAAGTCCCGCGAGCAACGCCAGGCGCAGGAAAAAGCTGCTTGTCATTCGCATCAGGGCAGTCTGGATGCATGGTTGGGAAGCTTCCGACTATACCCCATCCAAGAAAAAACGCGAGGCAGCCGGCTGGCTTTCCCCGCGTTTTCGTTACCGTGTGGATACACTCCAGTGCCGTTCGTTTCCATTCCGGCACTGGGTGATGCCAACGAATTACGACGAGTAGTACATGTCGAATTCGGCCGGGTGCGGGGTCATGCGCAGACGCTGGACTTCCTGCATCTTCAGCTCGATGTAGGCGTCGAGCATGGCATCGCTGAACACGCCGCCGCGGGTCAGGAACTCGCGGTCCTTGTTCAGGGATTCCAGCGCTTCTTCCAGCGACGAGCAGACCGTCGGGATCAGCTTGTCTTCTTCCGGCGGCAGGTGGTACAGGTCCTTCGTCGCGGCTTCGCCCGGGTGGATCTTGTTCTGGATACCGTCCAGGCCGGCCATCAGCAGGGCTGCGAAGCACAGGTAGACGTTGGCCAGCGGGTCCGGGAAGCGGGTCTCGATGCGGCGGCCTTTCGGGTTCGCCACGTGCGGGATACGGATCGACGCCGAACGGTTCTTGGCCGAGTAAGCCAGCTTGACCGGAGCTTCATAGCCCGGCACCAGGCGCTTGTACGAGTTCGTGCCCGGGTTGGTGATGGCGTTCAGGGCCTTGGCGTGCTTGATGATGCCGCCGATGTAGAACAGCGCGGTTTCCGACAGGCCGGCATAGCCGTCGCCGGCGAACAGGTTCTTGCCGTCTTTCCAGATCGACTGGTGGACGTGCATGCCCGAGCCGTTGTCGCCGTTCATCGGCTTCGGCATGAAGGTGGCGGTCTTGCCGTAGCTGTGGGCGACGTTCCAGATCACGTACTTCAGGTTTTGCGTCCAGTCGGCGCGCTCGACCAGGGTCGAGAACTTGGTGCCCAGCTCCATCTGGCCCGCACCCGCCACTTCATGGTGGTGCACTTCGACCGGGATGCCCAGCGATTCGAGGATCAGCGAGATTTCCGAACGCATGTCCTGGAAGCTGTCGACCGGCGGGACCGGGAAGTAGCCGCCCTTGACGGACGGACGGTGGCCGCTGTTGCCGCCTTCGAATTCCTTGTCGGTCGACCAGGAAGCTTCTTCCGAATCGATCTTGACGAAGCTGCCCGACATGTCGATCTTCCAGCGGACCGAATCAAAGATGAAGAATTCCGGCTCCGGGCCGAAGTAGGCGGTGTCGCCGATGCCCGACGACTTCAGGTACGCTTCGGCGCGCTTGGCGATGGAACGCGGGTCGCGATCGTAGCCCTTGCCGTCCGACGGTTCGATCACGTCGCACTGCATGAACACGGTGGTCTCTTCAAAGAACGGGTCGATGTTCGCGGTGTTCGGATCAGGGATCAGCAGCATGTCCGATGCTTCGATGCCTTTCCAGCCGGCGATCGACGAGCCGTCGAAAGCGTGGCCGGATTCGAATTTGTCTTCGTCAAAATGCGAGATGGGAACGGTCACGTGCTGTTCCTTGCCGCGGGTATCGGCGAAGCGCAAATCAACGAACTTGACTTCGTTGTCCTTCAGCATCTGCATTACATCTGCGGCGGTCCTTGCCATTCGTATCTCCTAAGTCAAAAAGGGGTGTCGACGCCGACGGGGCGTGCGACAGGCGCATTTCCTTCTAAGCAGAAATTATGCCAGCATTTTTCCCTGAACAAATAAATAATGAATACTTTGAGGCCGCTCAATTTGGCCCTTAAAATCAATGACACCGTATGGGTGCACGGATTTGATGCAAACCCAAGCATACGCACCAAACAAGTGCAATTTGTCGAGTATGCACCGATTTGATGCACGATGCACCAAAAGTGCGAGCCGAGGCGTCGCCGCGAACTGTAACGGTGCGGCGACCGCGCCCGCAACCAGGATAGATGGAGAACATGACATGAGTACGACCGACGAGATTCTCGCCAACGCCCGGGCCCGCGCGCCCGGCCAGCCTTACGCGGGCGCCGTCACGCCGCTGGAAGCGTTCGCGCTGCTGCAATCGGACCCCAGGGTCAAGCTGGTCGACGTGCGTACGAATGCGGAACGCGACTGGGTCGGCCGCCCCGCGCTGCCGGACGCCCAGCACGGCGCCGTGCAATGGTCGCTGTACCCGGGCGGCGCGCCGAACCCCGATTTCGCCACGCAGCTGCAAAACGTCGCAACAAAGGACGACGTCGTCCTGTTCCTGTGCCGTTCCGGCGTGCGTTCGCGCCACGCGGCGCGCACGGCCACCGAACTGGGCTACCCGAACGCGTTCGACATCCTGGAGGGTTTCGAAGGCGACCGCGACCCCGACGGCCATCGCAAGACCGTGGGCGGCTGGTGCAAGGCCGGCCTGCCCTGGATCGGCGCCTGATCCCCATCATCTCCCGGCCGCGCCGTGACAATCGCTGAGATTCCACACGGTGCGCACGTGCTAGCATGCCGGCTCACCGCTGACCTGGAGATTGCACCCATGACGATCGAATCCGCCGTACCCGCCCGCCTGCGCGTGCGTCTCCTGTGCGCGGGCGTCGCGGCGCTGTTGTGCGCGTGCGGCCCCGGCGGCCCCAAGCGCGAGACGGACAACGGCAGCGGCGGCGATACCGGGCCTTCCACCGGCATCAGCGTGCTGGCGGGCGACGCCGCCGTCGCCGGCAGTTCCGACAACAAGGGCGCGGCCGCGCGCTTCAATACGCCGCGCGGCATCGCCATCGACGCGAACGGCAACCTGTACGTGGCCGACCAGTTGAATGTCGCGATCCGCAAGGTCGCGCCGGACGGCACCGTGTCGACGTTTGCCGGCAAGCGCGGCACGAGCGGGACGCGGGACGGCGCCAACGCCCTGTTCACGCAGCCGTCGGCCATCACGATCGACGGCAACAGCGACCTCTACGTCACGGACGGGGTGGCCATCCGCAAGATCACGCCGGACGGCACCGTCAGCACGGTCATCACGTTCGCCACGAGCGACTTCTCCGGCGACACCCGGCTCTACCCCGGCGGGATCGCCGCGGACGGCGCCGGCAACCTGATCGTGACGACGGGCGTCGACACGCGCCGCGTCCCGCTCGCGAATCCGAACCGCTGGACGAAGCTGGAAACGGGCGCCGTCGAGATCCTTCCCGGCGCGACCGAGCCGGTCACGCGCGGCGTCGCCGTGAATGCCGACGATACGGCCTACGTGGCCGACCTGAAAAAGACGATCAGCCGCGCCACGTCCGGCGCGTCGAGCCTGACGACGTTCGTCGGTACGCCGGGGCAGACGGGCAAGGACGACGGCAACGCGACGACAGCCCGCTTCCAGCAGGTGGTGGCGCTCACGGTCGACAAGAACGGCGACCTGTACGCCGCCGACGCCGTCAACAACACGATCCGCAAGATCACGTCGAATGCGGTCGTGACGACGCCGGCGGGCACGGCCGGCGCGACTGCGCTGAAGACGGGCAAGCTGCTGGGCAGCTTCGCCACGCTGCGCGGCATCACGGTCGCGGCGGACGGCACGCTGTACGCGACGTCGGGGCATGCCGTGGTCAAGATCGTCCTGCCGTAACGCGTCGAACCCTCGCCAACACAGCGGCAACGTCACGCGTGGGCACGTGGTGCCCACCCTACCGGCTGCAAATTCGAACGTGGCGTGGGCACGTGGTGCCTACGCCGGCCGCGCCCCCAATTAGCCGTCCTGCGCGGCTGCGGGCACCGCCAGCATGACCTTCACGCGCTGGCGCACGAAATTGATGTGGCTGCGCAGGCCGTACAAGGCGTCGGCATAGGCCAGCGGGATGGAGATGTGATTGACGCGCTGCTCGATGTCGTCGAGGCGGCGCAGCAGCTCCGCGCGCGCCTCGTCGCGGTGCGCGTCCCCGGCATTCTCCAGCGCCTGCTCGACGGCGCGCAACTGGCCATACCAGCGGTACACGCGCGAGCGGATCCGCCATACGTACAGCGGCGGCACGATCTTCGACAGCGGGATGATCAACGCCGCCAGCGCCACGACGACGACCCACAGCCGGTCGAACAGGTTCGCCAGCCAGAACGACAGGTAGCGCTGCAGGAACGGGGGGCCGTCGCGGTAGTACTTGGCCGCTTCGCGCGCCACCGGGATCTCCGTGTAGCGCGGCGACGGAAACTGCCCCTGCTGCTGGAACCAGCCCGTGCCGCCGTGGATCTCCGTGGCCGCCTTGACGAACAGGTCCACCAGCGCCGGATGCAGGTCCGCGCGCGCGACGAGGGTCGCGGTCGGCGCGATCAGGTCGATGTTGCGCGCCGGGATGTCGCGCCCGAGGTCGACGATCCCGCGCGGCAGCACGACGTGCGTCAGGAACGGCAGCCGGCGCGAGTACGCTTCGGCCTGGTGGAAATCGAACAGGCGGATGCCCGGCGTCTGCAACAGCATCTGGATCAGCGGCGCTTCCGGGGCCGAGCTGAATACGAGGCCGTCGATATGCCCCGCCAACAATTCCACCGTGGCGGGCGTGTTCTCCAGCGAGGACGTGGTCAGCTGGTCCGGCTCCAGGCCGTTCACGGCCAGCACCTGGCGGAACAGCTTGGGCACGCCCGTGCCTTCGGGACCGAGGTTGATGCGCAAGCCCTTCAATTGCGTGATGCTGCGCACGTCGAGCTTGCGCCCGCGCGCATCGCGCTCGCGCAGGAACAGCCAGACGGGTTCCGTGAACAGGCTGCCGAGGGAGACGAGGCCGCGGCGCTCGGCCTGCGCTTCGCTCGTCGAGCCGCTCTGCACGAAGGCGATGTCGGCCTTGCCGTCGATGAGGCGCTGCAGGTTGTCTTCCGAACCGGGCGAGCGCCGCTGCTCGACCTGGATGCCGTCGCGGGCCAGGATGGCGCCGTACTGGCGGCCGAATTCCTCGTACGCGCTGTTCTCCTGCCCCGTCGCGAGGACGACGTGGCGCGGCGGCGCCGGGTCGACGACGATGTACGCGACGATGCAGGCGGCCAGCACCAGCACGGCCGTCGGCGCCACCGCCACCAGCAGGTCGCGCAACGATACGAGGCTGAATTTACGCAGCGGGAGCCGCTTCATGCGGCCCGGCTCCCGTGCGACGGGTTAGCGTACCCCGCGCTCACTGCAGCACTTCTTCGATGGCGGCCGGCTTGGCACGCTGGGGCTTGGGTGGCGTATCCGCCTCGGCCGCGGGCTTCGCGGCCGGCTTGTGCACGGCGGGTTTGGCGTGGCCCTCCGCGTCGGCCTTGTGGGCGACGGGCGGTTTGGCCGCGGCGTGCTCGTCGGCCGCGGGCTTGTGCGGCGCGGCGTGCGCGCCCTCGCCCACCGCCTTCGGATGCGTCTCGCCGGCCGGCTTGGCGGTAGGCTTGGCGGCCGGCTTCTCTGCCGACTTGACGACGGGCTTCTCGGCCGACTTGACGCCGGCCTTGGCGGCCGGCGCGGCATCGACACCGGCCGCGGCATCGGCGGGCGCCGCGTCCGCCGGCACGGCCTCCTCGGTGTCGCGCGCGACGGCGTCCGCCGGTCCCGCCGGCGCCGGCGCGGCGCGCTCGACGTGCAGGCCCGGGACGGTCACGGTATCCTGGTGCTCGATCATCGGCATCAGGCTCGGCGCCAGCTTCACCAGCAACTGCACGGGCAGCGCGCTCGTGAAGTCGTAGTGGGCGGAGTCCGGACCATGGACGTACGCGGTCATGCTGCCGAAGAAGCGCTCGCCGATGTTGAACACGAACGTGGCGGAGCGGTTCACGTAGCGCGACTCGATCAGGCGGTGGCCGGCGCCGTAGACGTCGAAGCGCTGGTCGCCCGTGCCGGTCTTGCCGCCGAGCGCGATCACGCTGCCGTCTGCCTTGACGTAGGCGGTCTTGACGCGCTTGGCCGTACCTTCCTGCACGACGCCGCGGATGGCGTTGACGACGGCGCGCGCCACCAGCGGATTCAGCACGCGTTCGCCCTTCTCCGCGTCGCCGCGCTTGACGAGGGTCTCGTACGGCGTGTCCTTGGCGAAGTGCAGCGAATCGATGCGCTGCGTGGGCTTGCGCACGCCGCCGTTGATGAGGATGCCCATCAGCTCGGCCAGCGCGATCGGACGGTCGGCCGACGCGCCCAGGGTCGTCGCGTACGACGGCACGAGCGAGTCGAACGGATAGCCCATCTTCTTCCACTGCGCGTGGATCTTGAGGAAGGCTTCGACCTCGATCAGGCTGGCGATGCGCTTGTCCTGGGCATGCTTGCGGTGCGTCTTGAACAGCCAGGAATAGACTTCCTGGCGCTGCTTCGTCGACGCGGCGACGACCTCGTCCCAGCCGGCTTTCGGATGGGTGCGGAAATAGCCGACGAGCCACAGCTCGAGCGGGTGCACGGAGGCGACGTAGCCGCGGTCGGCCAGCGACATGTTGGCGACCGAGTACTGGTCGTACATCTTGGCGATGCGTTCGTCGTCGACCTCGGCCTCGGCCGGCAGGTAGGTGTGCAGGAACTTGGCGAATTCGGCCGGCGACGCATCCGGGTAGATCGTGCGGTGCACGGCCGCGATCTTCGAGGCCTTGATGCGCACGCCCTGCATCAGCGCCGTCTCGATCTCGTTCCAGTCCTTGCCGCGGTACTTGTTCCAGAAGCGCGCGAGGAAATCCTTGCCTTCGCGGTCGGCGAAGCGCGACAGGTAGTCGGCGCGGCGCGGATCGTCGGCGTCGGCCAGCAGCTGGGCGGACGAACCGGGCAGCTGGAACATGTAGTAGCGCACGACGTCGCGCATCAGGCGCACGAACACGAGGTTCGTCGAGTGCTGCAGCGCCTCCTGCACGGTGAGGATGCGGCTGTCGTCCAGCTTGCTGAAGTTGCCGAAGATGTGCACGCCGCCGCCGGTGAAGAACGCTTCGCCCGGATTGCCCGAATACTTGCGCTCCATCGCCGCGCCCAGCATCGGCACGAGGCCGCGGTCGGCGCCGTCCGGCAACGCCTTGAAGTAGTCGACGGCCCACTGGCTCAGCCGGTCTTTCGGATCGACGGTGACCTTCGCGAGTTCCGCCTTGCTCATCGGCTCGTAGCGCTGGTGCAGCTGGTCGATGATGTCGAGGTAGGTCGTCAGCGTGCGCAGCTTCGCGGTCGAACCGAGGTCGAGCTTGGCGCCCTCGTTGATGTCGAGTGGCTGGTCATAGTTGTCGGTCTGGACGCGCAGATAGTTGGCCTTATCGCCCCGCTCCATCAGCGTGAAGCTGTACACGACCTTGGACGGGTCGCCGTTGCCCAGCATGCCCTTGCCCGTCAGGCCCGCGGCGGCGGCGGCCTCGTTGTCGGTCAGCTTGCGCAAGGCGGCCGTGACGGCTTTCTGCGCATCGGCGTTCAACGTCGTCACGACGGAGAGGTCGAGGCGGTCGAGGTTGTACAGGCGCGAGTCGCCCAGCAGGGTGGCCAGGTGGTTGCGCACGGCGTTGGCGGCCTTGCGCGTGACGAACGTGTTCGCCGGCGGCGGCGCCACGCCCGAACCCAGCGCGGGATGGAGCACGGTGGCGAGCGCGGCATCGCGCAGCCGGGGCGAGATCACGCCCGCCTGCGCCAGCACGCGCAGGTGCGCGTTCGTGAGGGTCTCCAGGTCCTTTTCGCCGGCGCCCAGGTAGTAGGCCGGACGGCGCTGCGCGATCATCAGCGACAGCGCTTCCTTGTAGACGAGCGCGAAGTCGGGGGTGACCTGCTTACCGGAAAGGACATGGTTGACGTCCGCGAAATCGCGGCCGTACCAGACCCACATGCCGTCGCCGATGCCGTTCACTTCGCCGTAGCCGAGCTTGGCCGACAGCGGCACGGTGTTCAGGTATTCGAGCACGATGTGGCGCCGGGCCTTGCTCGTGTCCTCGCCGTCCTGGTAGGAACGCAGCGTGGCCGAGGCCATCTGGCGCAGCTTGTCCGCCAGCGACGCCGTGCGGCCTTCGGGCGAATGGCGGTATTTTTCGATCTGCGTGGCGAGCGTGCTGCCGCCGGCGACGCGGCCGGCACTGCCCAGGCCCACCGAATGGACCGTCTTGTCGAACACGGCTTTCGAGAAGCGGTCCCATTCGACGGCCGGGTTGCGCTTGGGATAAGTCGTGTCGAGCAGTTCGCGGTTCTCGATGAACAGCAGGCTCTTCACCAGCAACGGCGGCGTGGCGTCGAACCGTTCGTACAGGCGCTCGGGGAAGCGGGCCGAGAACAGCGGCGCGCCGCCGCTGTCGAGGATGTCGAGGCCGGCACGCGTCTTTTCGTGGTACGTGGCGAACAGGCCCAGGTCGGCCAGCTCCAGCATCTTGGGCGACATGCGCGCCTGTTCGACGACGACATAGTCGCGCGTCTTGAGCTTGGCCAGGTAGTTCGGCAGGTTCGAATAGCCGAGCCGCTCGTCGTACGGGCTCGCCTGCGGGAAGCGGATCGCGTTGCTGGGGCCCTTGCCGACGCGGTAGGTGAGCTTGTTCGCCAGGCCGGTGAAGAAGCGCGCTTCCAGCGCCGACGTGCGGCTTTCGTACACGCCCACGGCGGACACGGCGGCCACCGCGAGCAGCAGCAGGACGAGCATGGCGCGTTTGGTCTTGCGCCAGCGCCGCTTGGGCGGCGCCGGCTGCTGCGGCGGCGGCGCGGCGCCGTCGCCGGCGTCCGTGTCCGGATCGAGCGCGGGCTCGAGACTGGGCTCCAATCGCGGCGGCATGATACGAACGGGAACATCCTGCTCGGCCGCCATGGCGGGCACGCCGGCGAGAGAGGGTTGCACCGGCGCGGCTCCACCAAAGAAGCGGTGGAATGCGCGGGCGAAGAAGCGGGGCCGTCGGAGACGGCGAATACTATCCATGATGGCTCAACCGGTTTGAAACACGCCTGCAAATCCCGTCAACCTGCTCGCCATCCTGCTGCTGGTCGGTTCGAGTGATCCCAGGTCGTAAAAGTTCACAAAGCAGGTGGCGACCTCACTCTGGATCGTCCCTGCTCACAAACATCATTCCACCACATCAATGTGACATGCAGGAACCGCTCACGCAGTTTTTTGACGTCGCCCCGCCATTTTCGCAAAAAAACAACGGCTCAGTTTGCCCGGCCGTCCACGGGCCGCAACGGCTGTGTTTCCACTTCCATACGTTCGAGCGCGGCGCACATGTCGGCCCACGCCGCATCGACCTGTGCCGGCTCGCCTTTCACGCCCAATTCGATGTGGCGCCGCGTGTGCGCATCGCCCACGCTGGGCAGGCTGAACACGCGCACGCCGGGGTAGCGCGCCTCCAGCGTTTCCATCAGCGGCGTGAGCGCGGCTTCGGCCTGCTCGAACACCAGCAACGCCCGTTCGAGCCGGGGCTCGCGGTGGAAGCGGTCGGCGTACAGCGTATCGAGCACCCATGCGATCATCGGCCACGCCATCACGGGAAAACCGGGCACGAAATGGTGCTGCGCGACCGTGAAGCCGGGGATGCGGTTGTAGGGATTCGGGATCAGCTGCGCCCCCGCGGGGAATTCGGCCAGCTTGAGGCGCTGCAGGTTCTCGGGGGCGCGCAGGTCGGCGTCGGGACCCGCGGTCTCGCGGATGCGCGCCTCGACCAGCGTACGCCCTTCCGGATGCAGTTCGAGCGGCACGCCGAGCGCCGCGGCCGCGCACTGGCGCGTGTGGTCGTCCGGCGTGGCGCCGATGCCGCCACAGGACAACACGATGTCGGGACCGGCGAACGTGCGCTTCAACAGCGCCGTGATGCGCGCCGGTTCGTCGCCCACGACCTCGGCCCAGGACAGGTGCAGGCCGCGCTCGCCCAGCAACTCGATGACCTTGGGCAGGTGCTGGTCGCGCCGCTTCCCGGACAGGATTTCGTCGCCGATGATGATCAGGCCGAATGCCATGCGTACCTCCTTCCGGTTCCAGTGTGCCACAGTGCGCGGCAGCCTGCCGCGCGCATTGGCCGAGCTTCGGCTGCGCGAACGGAGGTTCAGGGCGCGATGTCTTTCAGGACCTGTCCCGCGCGCAGGTCGGCCAGCGCCTGCAGGCAAAAATACTGGAACCACAGGCCCGTGAAGATGAAGATGACGAGGTAGAGCCAGATCGACAGCACGGCCAGCACGGGGAACAGCACCACCGAAAACAGCGCCCCGCCCACCCACGCGACGCCCGGCAGCGCGCCGAGCAGGCCGGACACGGTGCCGATCAGCAGCAGCGACCGGCGGTGCGCGTGCACGATCGCGCGGCGTTCCTCGAGGCTCGCGTGGATGGCGAGCGCATCGTAGCTCATCACGCGCGCCGTCAGCCAGCCCCACAGCACGGCCTGCACGACGATGGCGACGGGCGCCAGCGCGTACAGCGGCAGGGTGACGAGCCACAGCAGCGCGAACACGACGATGCCCGACAGGTTCACGCCGAGGCTGCCCAGGAAGCTGCCGCCCTCCCTGCGTTCGAGCGCCGGGAACTGCACGCGGCTGACGTGGCGCGCGATGGCCGGCATGGCGCCCACGCCGATGAACAGCAGCGACGTGATGATCATCAGCGGCAGCAGCACGAGCATCGCCACGAGGGGGATCACGAGCGTCTTCAAGAAGCCGAGGCCCAGCGTGGCGAGGATGCCGTTGCTCGTCTCGAACAGGCCGTAGTCGGCGAACAGCGCATGCAGCCAGTCCAGCAGCGGCTGCATGCCGGCGTACAGCAGGCCGCCCCACAGGGCCAGCGACAGCAGCAGCGGCACGATGGACAGGACCAGCATGCGTCCCGAGAACTGGGAGCGCAGCGCGCGGCCGTAGGCGATGGCGACGGGGCGCATCATGCCGCGTTGCGCCGGCTGCCGGCTTCGATCAGGCGCACGAGGCCGAGCCACTGCTGGCGCCAGAAACCGCGCCCGTAGTCGCGCGCGGGACGGCTGGAACCGTCCGGATTCATGCGCGCGAACTGGTCGCGCACGCCCGTGCCGTGCCAGCCGGCGGCGAAGTTGGCGGTGCCGAAGACCAGGTCCCACACGGGCAGCAGCACGCCGAAATTGCAGCCGCCCAGCTCATGCCCCTGCGATTCGTGGCCGACGCCGACGGCGTGGTGCGTGCGGTGGAAGCGCGGCGACACGAGCAGGCGCTCGCCGAAGCGGCCGAAGTGGATGCGCACGTTCGCATGCTGCAGGCTTTGCAGGCCGCGCGAGACCGATACCAGCAGCACGTACTGGCCCGGGGCCACGCCAATCGCGAGGGCGAGTACGGCCATGTAGACGTCGCGCAGCAGATCGTCCAGCACGTGGTTGCGGTCGTCGCTCCAGAGGTTCATGTTCAACTGGCTGTGGTGCAGGCTGTGCAGCGCCCACCACCAGCGGAATCCGTGCTGGGCGCGGTGGAACCAGTAATCGAAGAAGTCCAGCACGACGAGGTACAGCAGGAAGCTGGCGAGCGGGTGGAAGCCCGTCATCAGCCCTTCCAGGTTGAACGGGTGGACGCCTTCCATGCGCAGCAGGCCGGCGATGCGGTCCATCACCGGATCGAGCGTGAAGAACACGGCCATGCCGAACAGGCCGAGGCGGTGGATCAGCGTGTAGATGAAATCGTTCCAGCGCGCATGGCGGTCCGTCATCTCCTGCACGGGGATGACGGCTTCCAGGGGACGCAGCACGAGGTACAGGGCCGCCACTTCGCAGGCCCCGGCCAGGAACCATTCGACGCCCTCGAAGGCGTCTTCGATGTATTCGCCGAGGCCCATGGCGAACATCGCCGGTTCGACCATGTGCTCGAACAGCCATCCCTGCAGGAAGGCGAACCAATCGAGGAAGTGCTGGATCATGTGTCTTTCAGTGTGTCGGTCGGGATCAACGCCAATCAAGGCTGCATGCGGCGGTAGTCCGGATGCTCCCTCAGTGTAGCGAAACAGAAGCCTTTGCGCTCGAGTCCGGAGATGAGCGGCTCGAGGTTCGCGGGCATCCACGGGTCCTTGCGCGACCAGATGCCCATGTGGGCCATGAAGATGTCGCCGTCCCTGAGGTTGTCGAGCGCGCGCGACAGGAGCACCGCGTTGGGGAATTTTTCGCTCGATGTCTCGTCGCCCGAGAAACCGGCCGGCGCCCAGCCCACGTGCAGGTAGCCGCACGCCTTCGCGGCGGCCAGGATGTTGGGCGAGCTGTGGCCGCCCGGCGTGCGGAAGATCGGGTCGAGGTGACGGCCGGTGAGCTGCGCGAAGCGCGTGTCGACGCGGCGCAGTTCGTCGCAGTACTGCTGCTGCGTCCACGTTTCCTTCTGGCCCGCGTGTGCGCCGAACTGCGGCTTGACGACGATGCGCCCGCCCGCCGCGTCGCGCTGGAAGTAGACGTGGTCGAACGTGTGGCTGCCGAACGCGTGGCCTTCCGCCACGCGCGCCTTCCAGAAGCCGGCCCAGGACGGATCGAGCGACCAGTCGCCGCGCACCGTCTTCTCGTTGGCGAGGAAGAACGTGGCCTTGATGTGGTGGCGGCGCAGCGTGTCGGCGATCAGGTCGGCCTGCGACTGGCTGCCCGTGTCGAACGTCAGGTAGATCGTGCCCTTGCAGGCGGGCGCCTCGTCCGGTCCTGCCGCCTGGGCGATCGAGGTGGCCGCCAGCAGCGCCACGGCCGCGGCGTACAGGGGCCGCGCCATCACAGCCGCGGCGCCGCGTTGGCGAAGAACACGCCGTGCGGCGAACGGCCGACCGGGATCAGCTTGATCACCTTGCGGCTCGCCACGTCGATCACCGCGACCTTCTTGATCCAGCGGAGGGTCACCCACAGCGTCTTGCCGTCGGCCGTGAGTTCCATGCAGTCCGGACCGCCCGGCACCGGGATCATGCCGACGTTTTCCAGCGTGACCTGGTCGATGATGTTGATCGAATTCTGCACGCGGTTCGACACGAACACGTGGCGGCGGTCGCCGGCGGCGCGGAAGTTGTGGGCGCCGTCGCCCGTCCTGATGCGCTTGACGGTCTTTTGCGCGCGCCAGTCGATCACCTCGACGTAGTCGCTGCCCATGATCCCGACGAGCAGGTACTTGTCGTCCGGCGTCATCGTGATGCCGGCCGGGAGCTTGCCGACCGGGAGCGTCCATTTGACGGCCTGCGTCCTGAGGTCGATCGCGCTGACCTGGTCGCTGCCCTGCTGCGTGACGAATGCCGTCGTACTGTTCGCATCGAACGCGATGTGGCTGGGCATGCGCGCGAGCGGCAGCCGTTTGCTGAGCGTGAGGTTGGCGCCGTCGTAGCGGTAGATGTCGACGTGGTCCATGCGCAGCGCCGCCGACACGAACCACTTCTGGTCCGGCGAGAAGCCGATCTGGTACGGATCGAGCACGCCCGGCAGGCGGCGCTGCACCTTGCCCGTGACGGGGTCGAGGAAGACCAGCTCGTTGCCGGCGGAACTGGCGACGATCAGCGACTTGTTGTCCGGCGTGGCCATCAGGTGGTGCGGCTCCTTGCCGACCGCGAACGTGCCGTTGTCGGCGCCCGTCGCCTGGTCGAGCAGCTGGACGGTGGCGTCGCGCGAATTGAGCACGACCACGACGTTCGCATCGGCGGCCTGGATGGCCGAAAACAATGTGAAACCGAAAATGAGAGACTTGTGGAAGCGACGCAGCATGGAACGACACGAGCCCAGGAGGAAAAGCATTATTCTACGGGGAAACTTGAACGCCCCGTAGTGCCGGGTACCGCAATCGCACGCGGGCGGCGCGCCGCCGCAACACAGTGGCCAGGACGTCAATGGCACTTTGACAGGCCATGCACTACAATCGGCCTTTCACTCTGAACAACAAGGGAAAACCATGTCCATCACCACCACGAATTCCGGCCTGCAATATGAAGACACCGTCGTCGGCAGCGGCGCCGAGGCGAAGGCCGGCAACCACGTGACCGTGCACTACACCGGCTGGCTGCAGAACGACGACGGCAGCACCGGCGTCAAGTTCGACTCCAGCAAAGACCGCAACGACCCGTTCCAGTTCCCGCTGGGCGCCGGTCACGTGATCCGCGGCTGGGACGAAGGCGTGCAGGGCATGAAGGTGGGCGGCGCGCGCCGCCTGATCATCCCGGCGAGCCTGGGCTACGGCGCACGCGGCGCGGGCGGCGTGATTCCGCCGAATGCCACGCTGATCTTCGACGTCGAGCTGCTGGACGTTTGATTTACGTCTGCGCGTGGTGGCACAGGGTGCCCACCCTACGGTCGCGTCGACGTAGGGCGGGCACCCGAGCCCATCAGGCAGCGGTAGGGTGGGCTCCCCGAGCCCACGAAGCAGACCGAGCAATTCTTCTAAAAACCCGCCGAACGGGGTGTGATCCCGACACGTTGCGCTAAGATGCCCGCACATCGTCAAAGGAGTTACCATGAGTTTGCAAGAACAGTTCGCCCAGGCCCAGCTCGATTCGAAGAATCTGCCCGAGCGTCCGGACAACATGACCCTGCTGAAGATCTACGCGCTGTTCAAGCAGGCCTCGAGCGGCGACGTCGGCGGCGAGCGTCCCGGCTTCACCGACATGGTCGGCCGCGCCAAGTACGACGCCTGGGCCGCGCTGAAAGGCACGTCGCAGGACGAGGCAATGCAGCAGTACGTCGACCTGATCGACGAGTTGAAGGACCAGTAATCAGGCGTTGAACGTCTTGCGCATGCTTTCCCCCACCTTCTGTTCGATGGTGGACGCGAAGGCACTCATCAAGAAGCCCAGCTTGATGCGCAACGCGGCCTGGCGCTCGCCCAGGGTGAGCGCTCCCTCCACGCCGCTGCGCGCGAAACGCAGTACGTCCCCCTCCCATTGGCAACTCAATCCATATTCACGGGCCAGCTTGTCCGCCACCTTCTGCGCGGCGGCGCGCGCGTCAGTCTGACTCAGGCTGTGCGGCTGGGTGATGCTGATGTCCGGCATGCGATTTCCTTACTGATTCAAATCAAACAAGCCCGCCATGATGCCAGTTGATGGGCCCAAAGGCCAGCGCTTGCCTAGAGAATAATCAATTGATGAGTCTCAATATCCCTGTCGGGCAAGGGGCGACCATGCCTCGTATGCATCAAGGAGGAAGCGATCATGGACTCATCCGCCCCCACCCGCCGCCCGCGGTTGCCCGTCGGGTTCGTGCCGACGCCGAGCGGCGCCTACCGCCAGCACCGCAAGGCCGCGCAGCTGCTCGACCAGCCGGGCAGGCCGCGCCCGCTGGCCGGCCCCGGCGGCCCCTCGGCGCCTGAAGCCGGCCAGCCGGCCGACGTTCCCCTGCCCTATGCGTCCGGCGCGCGCGTGCTGATGTGGAAGCAGGACCCGTCGGTCGACGAGATCGGCACGCGCAAGGTGTTCCTGCCCGGCGTCGTGCTGGCCGGCCCGCGCGACGCGCGCATCGTGCTGGCGTCGGGCGATTCCGCCATCCCGCCCGTCGAACCGAATGCCTTCGGCGACTTCGTGACGATGCCGGACACCCCGCAGTTCGACGCCGTCCACACGTTCGCCGTCGTGCGCCAGACGCTGACGATGTACCAGCGCGCATTGTCGACGGCGGGCAGCGCGATGCCCCTGCCCTGGCAGTGGAACAGCAGCACGGACACGGCGCCGCTGCAGGTCTGGCCGTACGGCCTGCCGAACGTGATGAACGCCTATTACAGCCGCGCGCAGGCCTGCCTGAAATTCGGCGACTTCGTGCCCGGCGGCGACACGGCGCGCGTCTACACGTGCCGCTCGTTCGACATCGTCGCGCACGAGACGGGGCACGCCGTGCTGGACGGCCTCAAGCCGCGCTGGCTGCTGGCCGACAATCCGCCGCAGACCGGCGGCCTGCACGAGTCGTTCGGCGACCTGACGGCGATCTTCCTGGCGCTGTCCCAGCTCGACCAGTGCGACGCAGTCGTCGCCCAGACCAAGGCGCGCCTGCACGACAAGACCTTCCTGGCCGACATCGCCGAGCAGTTTGGCCTCGCCCTCGGCAGCACGACCGGCCTGCGCAATGCCGACAACGACCTGACCCTGTCGCAGGCCGGCACCGAGGTGCACGCGATCTCGCAGGTGTTCACGGGAGCCGTCTACGACATCCTGGCCGACGTGTTCGCGGTCGAGCGCAATCCGGCGCTGGAAGACTGCGCCAGCGTCCTGCACCGGGTCGCCGGCTGGCTGCGCGGGCTCGTGCTGCGCGCGCTGATCGCCGCGCCGGACACGGCCGCCACGTATGCCGACGTGGCCAACGAGATGCTGCGCATCGCAAACGAGGACGGCAAGCCGCAGGCGACCATCAACGCCATCCGCGACCGCTTCGCCCAGCGCGAAGTGTTCGCCGTGCCGGCCGGCCTCACGAGCGACCATCCGGCCGGCCTGCGCCTGGCGCCGCTCGTGACGGACGCGCCCGGCGCGCGCCAGGACCGGCGCGCCTGCTGCGGCACGATGAACCTCGCCGAGTACCACGACGTCGAACGGGTGCTGCAGGCGGAAGCGGACGCGCTGGCGCGCTGGTGCGCCGAACATGGACGGTTCGGGCCCGCCGGCGCGGCCCCGCCCGCGACGCAGACGTCGCCGGCGCTGGCCACCGTCACGGTGACGGATGCCGCGGGAGTTGCCGTCGCGACGACCGCGGTCGTCGACCTGCCCGCGTCGGCATGACCCGCCCGACGGGCCCGTTTCCCGGGCCTGCCGGGGCCGCCAGCACACATTTGCTTATGTGTATTGTGTATAAGCCTGATTTGTCGTAGAAGCAGAATTGCCCTAAAATACAGTGCTTTGCCGCGTCCGGCGAACGGGCGCGTCGAAAAACCTGCTGCGCGTTGCACTGTCATTTTGCGATGCTCGCTGTACTGCTCGTACAGCTGCGCTTCTCGAACGCCATTGCTGCCGCTCGCGACGGTTTTTCGAGGCGCCCGAACGTTCCCTGTAAAAATTACGCGCCGCCGCCTCCACTCACTGATAGGACTGTTATGACCCACGTTGTCACCGAATCGTGCATCCGTTGTCGCTATACCGACTGCGTGGATGTATGCCCGGTAGATTGTTTCCGGGAAGGCCCGAATTTCCTCGCCATTGACCCGGACGAGTGCATCGACTGCGCCGTTTGCGTGGCGGAGTGCCCGGTCAACGCGATCTACGCGGAAGAGGACGTGCCGTCGGACCAGCAGCAATTCATCAAGCTCAACGTCGAGCTGGCGCGTCACTGGCCGTCGATCACCAAGACCAAGGCGGCCCTGCCCGACGCGGACGAGTGGAAGGACGTCAAGAGCAAGCTGGACCAACTGGCCCGCTGAACAACCTTAGACCCAACGCAGTATCAGGGTCGCGCCAAACCGTAGCGAGCGGCAGCAGAGCTGGTCGAGAGGTGCAGCCGTACTGGTACGGCAAGCATCGCAGGCTGCTTATGCAACACGCAGTAGGTTTGGCGCGCCCCCTTCATAGGAAATTAGCATGACTACGACCCCCGAAGCGGGCACCATCGCTCCCAACAGCTCCTTTGCCGGCGCCATCGAAGCCGATGCCGTGATCATCGGCGCGGGCCCGGTCGGCCTGTTCCAGGTGTTCGAGCTGGGCCTGCTGGAGATCAAAGCCCACGTGATCGATTCGCTGCCGGCCGTCGGCGGCCAGTGCGTGGAACTGTATCCGGACAAGCCGATCTACGACATCCCGGCCGTGCCCGTCTGCACCGGCCAGGAACTGACCGACAACCTGCTCAAGCAGATCGAGCCGTTCGAGCCGACCTTCCACCTGGGCCAGGAAGTCACCACCGTCCAGCGCCGTGAAGACCACCGCTTCAACGTCGAGACCTCGACCGGCACCCGCTTCATCACCAAGACCATCTTCATCGCGGCCGGCGTCGGTTCGTTCCAGGCGCGCACGATCAAGGTCGACGGCATCGAGAAGTTCGACAACAGCCAGCTGTTCTACCGCGTCAAGGATCCGAGCCTGTTCGAAGGCAAGAACCTCGTCATCTGCGGCGGCGGCGACTCCGCGCTCGACTGGGCCCTGAACTTCGTCGGCAAGGCCGAGTCCGTCGTGCTGGTGCACCGCCGCGAAGACTTCCGCGCCGCGCCCGCTTCCGTCGCCAAGATGAAGCAGCTGTGCGAAGAATACGAAATGCAGCTGATCACCGGCCAGGTCACCGGCTTCGACGAAAAGGACGGCCAGCTGTCCGAAGTCAAGGTCACCGGTGCCGACGGCGTGACCCGCCGCGTGCCGCTGGACATGCTGATGGTGTTCTTCGGCCTGTCGCCGAAGCTGGGCCCGATCGCCGAATGGGGCCTGGACATCGAACGCCGCCAGCTCAAGGTCGTGGACACCGAAAAGTTCGAGACCAACGTGCCGGGCATCTTCGCCGTGGGCGACATCAACACCTACCCGGGCAAGAAGAAGCTGATCCTGTCGGGCTTCCACGAAGCCGCGCTGGCCGCCTTCGGCGCCGCGCCGTACATCTTCCCGGACAAGAAGATTCACATGCAGTACACGACGACCTCGCCGAAACTGCACAAGATCCTCGGCGTCGAGACGCCCGTGTTCGACTGACCGTTCCGTAACGCCGGTACGACGAAAATGCCCCGCCCGTGCGGGGCATTTTTCTTATGTAGTGCACTTAACGAACCGGGTCCGGACAATGTGATACTAATGGTGCAATGCAGTAATAACTGATTTTGACTCAGGCTCGATGTTGCCCCGCGCCAAGCCGAATGAGCCTATAATTGATCGAACACGTTGCGCAATCGATTTCAGGTGCGCACAGAGTCATGAAGGAAAAAAATTATGCTTTACCAACTGCACGAAATGCAACGCTCCTTCCTGAACCCGCTGATGCAGTGGGCCGATGCCTCTGCCAAACTGTTTTCGAATCCGGTTTCACCGTTCGCGCACACCCCGTTCTCGCAGCGTATCGCTGCCGGCTACGAGCTGATGTACCGCCTCGGCAAGGACTACGATAAACCTGCTTTCGGCCTGAACTCGACCATCATCGACGGGAAGACGGTCGGCATCGTGGAACGCGCGGTCGTCAGCAAGCCGTTCTGCAAGCTGGTGCACTTCAAGAAGGATATGAGCGACGGCGACTTCGCCGCGCTCGAACAGCCGACGGTGCTCGTCGTGGCCCCGCTGTCCGGCCACCATGCGACGCTGCTGCGCGACACCGTCCGTGCGCTGCTGCCCGGCCAGGACGTCTACATCACCGACTGGGTCGACGCGCGCATGGTGCCGATGTCGGACGGCCCGTTCCACCTGGACGACTACATCTATTATGTCCAGGATTTCATCCGCCACCTGGGCCCGGACGTCCACGTGATCTCCGTCTGCCAGCCGACCGTGCCCGTGCTGGCCGCGATCTCGCTGATGGCGACGAACAAGGACGCGAAACTGCCCAAGACGATGGTCATGATGGGCGGTCCGATCGACCCGCGCAAATCGCCGACCGCCGTCAACGACCTGGCCATCGAAAAACCGTTCTCGTGGTTCGAGAACACGGTGATCTATGCCGTGCCGGGCAATTACCCGGGCTTCGGCCGCAAGGTCTATCCGGGCTTCCTGCAGCACGCCGGCTTCATCGCCATGAACCCGGGCCGCCACGCCCAGAGCCACCGCGAGTTCTACCAGCACCTGGTGCGCGGCGACGACGATTCGGCGGAAGCGCACCGCAAGTTCTACGACGAGTACAACGCCGTCCTCGACATGCCGGCCGAGTACTACCTCGAAACGATTAAAACGGTATTCCAGGAATTCCGCCTGCCCAAGGGCACGTGGGAAGTGGGCGGCCAGCTCGTGCGTCCGCAGGACATCAAGGACGTCGCGCTGTTCACCATCGAAGGCGAGCTGGACGACATTTCCGGCGCCGGCCAGACCCACGCCGCACACGAGCTGTGCACCGGCATCCCGGCCGACAAGCAGCAGACGTTCACGGCACCGAAGTGCGGCCACTACGGCATCTTCTCCGGCCGCCGCTGGCGCGAAATCATCTGCCCGATGATCGGCGAGTTCATCCGCAAGAACGCCTGAGCGTTGCCTGCACCCATAAAAATGCCGCGGCCGAAACCGCGGCATTTTTCATTGCGGCGCCAAGCGCCGCCGGGTCATGCGGCGCGGGCGTACGTGCCGCCCGCCTCGATGGTCCAATGCAGCCCGAACCGGTCGATGACGACGCCATAGTGCTCGGCCAATGTCGTCGCGCGCAAGGGCACACGGATATTGCCGCCCTCGCCCAGCGCCTGCAGCACCCGGCCGGCTTCGTCCGCGCTGTCCAATTGCAGGCTCACCGAAAATCCGCGGAAAGCCAGGTCGCCGGCATGATCCGCACCGGACAGGTACAGCGTGGTGGAACCGACGCGCAATCCTGCACGCAGAATCATGCCCGGGCTGCCGGGTTGCAGGTATTGCGGCGGCCCGTCGGGCACCGCCGTCAGCTGGAACAGCACCTCGGCGTGGAGGATGTCACGATAAAAGGACAGGGCTTCGGCGCACAGGCCGGGAAAATAAATCGTTGAAATTGCTTGCATAGAAGTCGCTGAATCCATGAATGGAAAGTGGATGACCCACCGAGCGACCTTCGCATGACGGACGGGAAGGAAGTCGGGCGTCGCTTACGTTACTTGCGCTCGGCAGGAATACGTGGTTCACGATGGCCTCCTTTCTTCTGTTGATGGCGCGTCAAGTCTAAAGCAGATTGCTGCCGGGCTCAAGACGCAAAAGCCGCTCCCGCGTCGGCGGGAACGGCCAGGCGATTCACCTGCCGGGGCCGCCGTCAAGGCAGCCCGCGGCGTCAGTGATTGATGATCAGGTCCGCGATGACGCCGGTGGCAATGGCCGCCAGCACATAATCGCCCCCTGTCTGCACCCAGTGGTAGCCCCGTGGCGGTGGCCGCAGGTTGTGGTCGTGCCAGTTATCCACGACATACTGATGGTTGCGGTAGCGGCTCGGCAGATGGCCGCCGCGGCGGATGTCGTGGTTGGGTCCGGCACCATCCCAGCGGCGGTCGCCGCCATGACCCTCGTCGCCGTAACGGCCGCCGCCGCGGGCCTGGTAGCCGTCGTGGCGGTCGTCATTGCGGCGATCGTACCGGTCGTCGCCGCGGCGGTCATAGCGGTCGTCGGCGCGGTGGTCGCCGCGGTCGCCGCGGTCGTGGTCGCGTTGGCTATACGGTCCGTCGGCACGGCGGCTGTCGTCCCGGTCGCCGTGGTAGCGGTCCTGGGCAAAGCTCGATGCGCCGGCAGCGCTCAGCAGCGCCGCCAGCAACGTGGACATCGCGAGGTGCTTCTTGTTCATAACACCCTCCATGAAATTCATTGCCTGGACTCCAGTAGACCACCGGACTCGACCCGGACTCCGTACGTTGCAGCACGAAACCATGCAAATGGGATTAACCGGCGGCATCGCAGGGGCATTTCGACTGGCCGGGGCTTTTAGCGGATAATGTCGGTTTATCCAGTTTCAAAGTGGCATCGCCGTGACCAAGACGCTCGCCGACCAGATCGAAGACCTGCTGCCGCAGACCCAGTGCACCAAGTGCGGCTATCCCGCCTGCCGCCCGTACGCGGAAGCGATCGCGCGCGGCGAGGCCGGGATCAACCAGTGCCCGCCCGGCGGCATGGAAGGCGTCGCGCGGCTGGCGCGGGTCACCGGGCGGCCCGTCATCCCGATCAACCCGGCCAACGGCGTCGAGCGTCCGCGTCCCGTCGCCTTCATCGACGAAAGCCTGTGCATCGGCTGCACCCTGTGCATCCAGGCGTGTCCCGTCGACGCGATCCTCGGCGCGGCCAAGCAGATGCACACGATCATCCCGAGCCTGTGCACCGGCTGCGACCTGTGCGTGGCGCCCTGCCCGGTCGACTGCATCGCCATGATCCCGCTCACGGACGACCCGGCCGGCGAGCCCACCGGCTGGGCCGCATGGTCGCAGGAACAGGCCGACGCCGCGCGCGCGCGCCACGACTTCCGCACCGCGCGCCTGCGCCGCGAAAAGGAAGAGAACGATGCGCGCCTGGCCGCCAAGGCCGTCGAAAAGATGCGCGCCGTGACGGCGGAAGAGACGAATACGGCGGACGAGCTGGCGGAAAAGGAACGCAAGCGCGCGATCATCGCCGCAGCCATCGAGCGCGCGAAGCAGAAGGCCGCCCCGCCGCCCGCTCCGGATAACAAAGAATAAGCATCGATGAATCCCGCCAAACGCCTCGAGATCTTCACGCGCTTCCGCGACGCCAATCCGCATCCCACCACCGAGCTCGAATACACGACGCCGTTCGAACTCCTGATCGCCGTGCTGCTGTCCGCGCAATCGACGGACGTCGGCGTCAACAAGGCCACGCGGCGCCTGTATCCGGTGGCGAACACGCCGCAGGCGATCCTCGACCTGGGCCTGGACGAACTCAAAACCTACATCTCGACGATCGGCCTGTACAACAACAAGGCGAAGAACGTCATCGCCACGTGCGAGATCCTCGTGAACCAGTACGGCGGCGAGGTGCCGCGGTCGCGCGAGGCGCTGGAAGCCCTGCCCGGCGTGGGCCGCAAGACGGCGAACGTCGTGCTGAACACCGCGTTCGGCGAACCGACGATGGCCGTCGACACGCACATCTTCCGCGTCGCGAACCGCACGAAGATCGCGCCCGGCAAGAACGTCGACGAAGTCGAGATGAAGCTGCTGAAATTCGTGCCGAGGGAATTCCTGCACGATGCGCATCACTGGCTCATCCTGCACGGCCGCTACACCTGCGTGGCGCGCAAGCCGAAGTGCTGGAACTGCATCATCAACGACCTGTGCGAATTCAAGGACAAGACGCCGGCCCCGAAGGACGCGTGATGCCGGATCGTCAAGCGTGGCCGGCCGCGGAGGTCTCCGGTATCATCCGGGGATGAACGAGATTTCCTTCCTTCCGTTTGTCATTGGCGTCGCCGGCGGAAGCGGCAGCGGCAAGTCGACGGTGTCCCAACAGGTGCTGGCCTCCTTCGGCGCCGACATGGTCTCGGTCGTGATGCAGGACGACTACTACCGCGACCAGTCCGACCTTCCGCCCGAAGTCCGCCGCAAGCAGAATTACGACCATCCCGACGCCTTCGACTGGCCGCTGCTGGTACGACACGTCCAGGCATTGCGCAACGGCGAAACGATCGCGATGCCGGAGTACGACTTCACGATCGACAACCGCTCCACCAGGACCATTCCGGTCAAGCCGGCCCCGGTCGTCGTGATCGAGGGCCTGTTCGCCTTGTACGACGCGGACCTGCGCGACATGATGTCGTTGAAGATCTTCGTCGACACCGCGCCCGACGTCCGCTTCATCCGCCGCATGCAGCGCGATATCGCCGAACGTGGCCGCTCGCTGGAGAGCATCGTCGGCCAGTACCTGGAAACGGTGCGGCCGATGCACAAGCAATTCATCGAGCCGACCAAGCGCCACGCGGATGTCATTTTGCCGCACGGCGCCAACGACCCGGCCGTCGACATCATCACCACCAAGGTCGCCAGCGTCATCGGCCGGTTGCAGCGGCCCTGACGCGTGGACCGAGGTGACGCCGTTCACTTCGTGAGGACCAGCGAAAAGAAAATCCGGGTCGGCCCGTTCGACAGCTTGAAGAACAGCTTGTTGCGACCCTTCCTGAAGTGCACCACGCGCGTGCCTTCGTTCAGGTTGTAGTCGCGTACAAAGGTGTTCTTCGTCTCGTAGACCAGCCCGAAGAACGAGTCCTTGTTGACGTTCCCGCCTTTCCAGACCAGCCGGTCGTTGAGCCACAGTTGCGCATCGTCGTCCGCGCCGACCCAGATCGTCAGGTCCTGCGCCGCGTCGAGCATCAACTCCGTATAGCCGTAATACACGGCGTCTTCCGCGTGCACGGGCGGTTCGAGGGGATAGTGCGCCATGTCGACGTAATCCCATTTGACGAGGCGTCCGTCCTTGCCGCGATATGCAGCGTCCAGCACGACGCCCTGCTCGGGCGGATGGCGGTAATTGGCAAACAGCCCTTCGCCGTGCCGCCCGTCGAACGGACCGATCACGTACCAGCGGTTGACCCAGACGCGGTTCGCATACGTGCCGCCGGGGCCGATCATCCTGCCCGCGCCCTTGACCATGGTCGCCGCGTCGACGGTCGGAACGTGCGCGGCGCCACCGCCGAAGAAGGCGCCCATGCGGCCGGTGTAGGCCTGCGTCGCGCGATCCGGCATGTCGGGATTCGCGAACGCGACGATCCGCTCCAGCGCCCCGCTGCCGATGCCTTGTCCGGGCTGGCCGTTGCCGTTGCCGTTGCCGTTGCCGTTGCCGTTGCCGTTGCCGTTGCCTTTACCTTTGCTGTTGTTGATACCGCCCTGCGTCGCACCTGTCGCGCCGGCCGCGACCTGCATGCCGTTCTGCTGCTGTTCCAGTTGCTGGCGGCGCTGTTCCAGCGCGGCGCGCGCCTTCGCTTCGAGTTGTTCGATCTGCGCGGCCGCTGCGGCGGCATCCTTCGGCGGCGTGACGGGCGGCGCTTCCGGCCTGGGCGTTTCCGCGATCTGTTTGAGTGCCTTTTCCTTCGGGATGTCGAGCAGCTTCGCCAGCCGTTCGGCCTTCGTGTCGCGCTCGATGTCATCGATCTTGCGCGCCAGCTCCCTCGCCTGTTTCAGCAATTCCTCCGGCGCCTTCGGCTGCGCGCTGAACTGCACGTCGTCGTCTTTGTCCGCGGCAGGTTGCACGGCCGCGCTTTGCTCGAGCAGGGACTTGATCCGCTCCATGTCGTGCACGCGCTTTTCGAGGCGGGCCTGGGCCGTCAGCCGCGCGCCCGATTCGACCAGCCGTTGCTGCCGCTCGCGCTGGGCGAGGTCGATGTGCTGGCTGCCCAGGTGGTAGAGCGCGATGAGCGGCACCGCATGCAGGACCAGCGCGGCGACCAGGAACGGATGCCGCCGGATGGAGGCAAACGTCGGTGCGAGCGTCGGCGCGTCGTCGAAGGCCATCGTCAGCGCGTGTGCATCGAGACCCGGGTCAATCCCTCGAACTGGCAGAGATCGAGCACGTGCACGATGTCCTGGTAGCGCGCGGCCTGGTCGCCGTCGATGCGGATCGGCCGCGCCGGATCGCGCGCCGCCTCGCGCCTGAGCAGGTCGTGCAGGGCTTGCGTCGACACCCGCTTGTCATCGATGTAGAACGCACCCTCGGCGTCGACACCGATGACCAGCGGCGCCGCGCCGGCCGTGGCGCGGTCGAGGCTGACCTGCGACGTGGGCAGCACGATGTGCATGTCCTTCTCCGGCTTCTTGCCGTCCGGGTGCTTGAACGACGTCGCCGCCATGAAGAACATCAGCAGGAAGAAGATGCAGTCGATCAGGGCGATCAGGCCGATCTCGGGCTGCTCGTCGTCGCCGAGGTCAATGCGCATGGACGACCTCCAGCGTGCGCGCGGGCATGCCGTCCAGCACGCCGTTCAGCTGGCGCTCCAGCGCGATGCCGATGCCGACCATGCGGTTGCGGAAGACGTGGTGCATCGCCAGCGACGGCAGCGCCACCGACAGTCCCGCCGCCGTGTTGACGAGGGCCTTGGAGATGCCGCCGGCCAGCAGGGTCGGATCGCCCATGCCGTTGAAGGCGATGACGTGGAACGACTCGATCATGCCGACGACGGTGCCCAGCAGCCCGACGATCGGTGCGACCGTCGCCACCACGTTCAGCGCATACGCCTTTTGCTGCTGCAGGCGCAGTTCGACGCCCGCCATCTCCGCCACGCGCGCCGCCAGCTTTTCGGCCGGCAGGTGCCGGTGCTCGACCATCCAGTCGAGGATGCGCGCGAGGCTGTTGCCGCCGCCGGCCACCCGCTCGCGCAACTGGTCGAAACGCCCCGCGCGCCACAGCGTTTCCGCCTCGGCCGCCAGGTCCGGCGGCGCCACCTTCTCCAGGCGGAAGTTGACGAGCCGCTCGAGCGTCACGGCCAGCGCCAGCACGGACAGCGCGCCGATCGCCACGATACCCAGGCCGCCGTGCGCCAGTTCGGCGGCGAAGTTCAGGCCCTGCGCCCGGGCCGGGGATGCGAGCAGCAACAAGCCGTACAGGCCGAGGCGGGGCAATCTGGACATCGGCTTCCTCTCTGTTCAATTTCGAATGAATGTAACACAATGGCCACACCTATTCGCATTATATTTTTCCACACGAGAGCATGAAAAACTACCATCGAATGGAATAATGCACCCCAAAAATCGTCGTCCCCTGGCCAGGCGGTAGATCGACCGCCCATTACCGGAAACTGAAGTGCTTGTGTCCCAGATAGCTGCTGAACACCGGCACGACGACCCCGATCCCGTGCGCGATCTCGCGCGCGAACGCGGTCACGCCCAGCGCCGGCAGCGCCCACTTCACGAGCAGCATGCTGATCGTCCACGTCTGCGCGACGGCCACCACGTTCACGAGGATGAACCAGCCGGCCGCGTGGTGCGTGGCCTGCCGGCTTTCGCGGAACACGAACAGCCTGGCCAGGATGAACGCGGTGATCATGCCCGTGATGTACGCGCAGATGACGGCGCTGGAAAACGGCATCGTGCGGTTGTACAGGATGCGCGAGCCGAAGTTGACGGCCGCGGCAAAGCCGCCCGTCAGCAGGAAGACGAGAAACTGGCGCGATGCGAAGCTCTTGATCACGCGCCCGCCTCGCGCGCCATCTTGCGGCCGAAATCGATGCTCTCGGAGATGCCGCGGTCTTCCGGATAATAGTACGACGTATCCGCGACCCACAGCCCGCCCACGGGCAGCTTGGCCGGCGGCAGGCGGTCCAGGTAGCCCGGCTCGCAGATCGGCTGCGCATGGCGGTAGCGGCTCGCGCGCATGTCGACGAAATCGGCGTCCGTGAGCGCCGGGTTGATCTTCATGAGGTAGCGCTTGACCTTGTCGAGGAAGGCCTGGTCCGGCTCCGCGAACTTGGGGTGCTCGCCCGGCATGTAGAACGGGACATAGACGATGTGCTGGTCGCCCATCGGCCGCAGGTTCGTGTATTCGACGAGGCCGGGGATGTCCATCTCCTCGTCGTTCGTGTTGAGCCAGAAGTTCTCCGTCACGGGCTTCTTCAGCTTCGCGATCACGCACACGACGGCGATGTTCTTCTTGGCGCGGAACGCATCGAGCGTCGCCGCCGGCAGGTCCGGCATCACGCGCGGCACGTACGGCAGCGGGATCGTGCTGATCACCTTGTCGAACGCCTCGAACGCGCCGCCCGCCTCCACGCCTTTCACCTTGCCGTCCTCGATGACGACCTTCGTGACGGGCGTCTTGAGGCGCAGGTCGCCGCCGTGCCGTTCGATGTCGGCGCGCATCGCCTCGAGCAGCGTCGCCGAACCGCCGTCCATATAGCCCAGCTTTTCCTTGAACAGGTTGTAGCGCGAGCGGCCGATGCGGCGGATGCGGCTCCAGATCCACGCGGCGGACAGGTTGTCGCTGTAGTCGTAGAACTTGTAGTCGAACAGGCGGCGCCACAGCACTTCCCACGCTTCGGCGCCGACGCTGCGCTTGATCCAGCCGCTCGCCTCCACGTGGTCGAGGGGCTTCCAGTCGTCGCGCTTGGTCGACAGGAACGCATGCAGGCCGTAGCGGAATTTCGCCGCGAAGCCCAGGCCGCGGAACTTGAGCAGCGCGACCGGGTTGCCCCAGTCCTGCACCTCGCCCCTGAACCAGTAGCCCATCCTGGTCGCGACCCAATGCATCTTCGACGCCAGCCCGAGTTCATCCAGCACCTTTAGAAATGCGTGGTCGGAGATCGCGTGGAAATGGTAATAGCGCTCGATCGACGTGCCGGAAAAATCGAAGTGCGCGGCCATGCCGCCCACGCGGTCGTCCGCTTCGTAGACGACGGGCTGGTGGCCGTCGCGCGCCAGTTGGTAGGCCACGGCGAGGCCCATCGGCCCCGCCCCCAGGACGGCAATACGCTGCTTCATTCAGAACTCCAGGACGACGTTGCTGTATTTCGGATCGTTGAAGGTTTCGTCGATGGCCTGCGCGAACGGGGTGCTCCGCACCTTGAACATGCCGGGCCAGTCGATCACCTCGAAGCTGTCGCGCGCGACGAGCGCCGCCAGCTGCTGCGTCGTGAACGGCGGGTTGCTGTCGAACTTGCCCCACACCCAGAGCAGCGCGTAGAACAGGTTGTACGGGATCTTCACGATCGGCGTCCTTGCGCGGGTCACGCGCTTGATCTCGCGGATGATGTCGATGTAGTCGACTTCCTCGTGGCCCGAGATGTTGTAGACGCCCGTGATGGACGGGTCCTCGATGCAGCCGATGATCACGCTGCAGAAATCCCCCACGTACAACGGCTGGCGCATGTAGCGGCCGTGGCCCGGGATCGGGAACACGGGCACCTTGCTCATGAAGCGCGACAGCCAGCCCAGGTGCTTGCGGTCGAACCAGCCGAACATCAAGGTGGGCCGCAGCACCGGACACGCGATGCCGCTCGCCAGCACCATCGCTTCCTGTTCGCGCTTCGAACGCGTGTAGAAATCGTCGGCGACGGAGACGACGACCGAGGAGCTGATCGCGACGAGGCGCGTATTCGGCTGCCCCTTGATGATGTCGAGCTGGTGGCGCGTGGCGTCGACGTTGTTGCGCACGAAGTCGTTCCAGTCGTTGCCGCCGATCTGGGCCTGCAGCATGACGACGGTCGAACCGTCGGTGAAATGGCGCGACCATTCGCCCGGCTCGGCCAGGTCGGCGTATTCGACGGTGATGTCGGGCTGCACGCGGCGCAGCACGTCGAGGTTGGCGCGGTGCTTGTCCAGCACGACGATGTTGCGGTAGCCGCGCGCCATGAGACGGGCCACCAGGTTTTGTCCGACCAGCCCGGCGCCGCCGGGCAGGATGATCTTGCGGTCCAAATCGGTCATGGGTTGTCCTTCCTGATTCCGTACAGCGACAGGCCGAGCAGGCGCGTGTCCGGCGACATGCCGAACTGCTGCGGCGAGGTCGGCTTGTCGATCCTGAGTTCGATGTGCTGGGCGGCCGTCGGCTCGGGGCCGAGGTCCAGCGTGAAGCGATGGCGCACTTCGATGAAGTTATAAGTCGCCGTGCCGGCCGGTCTGCCGTTCGCGAAGGCCTGCACGTCCAGGCGCACTTCGCCGTTCGGCACGAAGCTGCCGAAGTCCAGCGTCAACATGCGGCCGCGCGCCGGGTCGGCGGGCAGGTTGATCTCGACGACGGGGCCGTCCGACCACACGAAATCGCCTTCGAGTTTGGACCAGCCCTTGCCGAGGATCCGGCGGAAATAATCCGGCGCGTCCTTGACGGTCAGGTAGGCGGCATGGCGCGGCGGCGCGCCCTTGCGGTACAGCGCGAGGCCGAACGCTTCGACGTCGCCGTCGCCGCGCTCGGCGTTCGGCGCCTCGACCTGATGCACGTCGAAGCGGCGGTTGTGCGCCACTTCGTCCGGCGTGCACTTGCCGGGTTTCGTATTCGAGATGTGCCAGTTCTCGTTGACGCATACGAGGTCCACGTGCTGGCGTTTCGCGTACGCCTGCAGGCCCAGCGTATTGCCCCAGATGACGCCCCAGGTGCGCGGATCCTGCTCCAGGTCCAGCACGATGCGGCCCTGGCCGGGCAGCGCGCGCAGCTTGTCGTACAGGTTCACGACGCCCGGCTGGTTGTAGAAGACTTCATACATCGGTGCCTGGCGGACCCAGTGCCACGAGCCGGCCACCGCGGCAACCGCCAGCACGCCGGCGGCCACGGACCCCGCGCGGGCGCCCAGGGCGCGGCACGCGTACAGCACGACGAGCGCCGCGCACATCGCGGGCACCGAGTAATAGAAGATGGCGATATAGACCTGGTTCAGGTCGTCGACCCCGGCCTTGGCGTAGTACAGCAGCGCGAGGGTCGCGGCGCCGAAGGTGACGGCCAGCGCACGCGTGCCGCGCACGAAGTCCGAGCGGGCCGGTTCGACGCGCCTGTCCTTCAACAGGAACACGGCGAGCAGCGGGATGGCCAACAGCCCCCACATGGATGCGAGACCCAGGCGCCAGTACACGCCGACGAATTTCAGCGCGTCGGGCAGGTGATTGCCCTTGTTGCCGCGGCCGAACTTGATATAGTCCCACAACGGTCCCGGCCACTCCGTGACGGTCGCGATCAGCAAAGGCACGAAGAACAGGAACAGGATGCCGCACGCCACCCGGATGTCGGCGCGGTGGCGGGCGAACCAGGCGCGCGACAGGATGCGCAGCGAACGGTCGCGGCGCGACACGCGCAGGTTCACCGCCAGCACGACGATGAGGGTCAGGCCCAGCATCGGAATGAAGGAAGCGTGCCCGTTGATCAGGAAGCCGCTGGCGACGGCGAGCGCTTTCAGCGTGTCGGCCCGGCCGTACACGAGCGGCGCGATCGCGACGATCATCGCCGCGTACGGGAAGAAGTACAGGTGCGGGAACCAGATGCCGTTCACGATCGCGTAGTCGCTGATCGCCGCGCCCAGCACGAGCAGGGCCGTGAACAGCAGCGCCGGCGCGAGCGCACCGGTAATGCGCCGCACCAGTGCGCAGATGAGCACCATCCAGCCGGCGTTGTACAGGATGCCGCCCAGCAGTTGGCCGGACAGTGGCGAGGGCACGAGGTGCAGCCAGTCGTGGAACACCAGTTCCCCGAAGGCCAGCACGTACAGGATCGCCGGGCCGGGATGGTTGAAGCCGACCCGCGAATAATTGCCGTAGATGAGGTGCAACCGCTTGGCGTCCTGGATCAGCAGGCTGTTGGCGGCGAAGTCGCCCACCTCGCGGTTCACGTGACGCAGCATGTGCCATTCGACGCCGGCCAGCGCCGCGACGATCAGCAGGAACAGTACGGCCCAGGTGAGCAAGGACGGCGCACCACGGGTGGCCGACGTGGACAGGGTGCCGCTGCGCGGCAGTTCTCGGGTATCCAGCATATGCCTGCTCGCTCAAATATTCATTTTGTTGAAGACGAACGCCGGCAGGTGGCGGATGATCATCATGATCACGAACCACTTGCCAGGCGCGTACACCACCGGCTTGCCGGCGGCGGAACCATCCACGATCAGGCGCGCCACCTGTTCGACGGGCGCGAGGCCGCGCTGCGGCAGGTGCGCCGTCATCGGGGTCGCCGTCGGACCCGGCTTGACCAGCACCACTTTCAGCGCGCTGCCGCTGCCGGCCAGGCGGTGCTGCAGGCCCTGCGCATAGCGCGTGACGAGGCCCTTGGCCGCGCCGTACACATAGTTCGAACGGCGCCCGCGGTCGCCCGCGACGGAACCGATGATCGTGATGACACCGCCCGCCGGCTCCATGTGACCCGCGAACGCTTCCGCGAACAGCACGGGAGAAACGCCGTTCACGGCGAGCGCTTCGTACGCGGCGTCGAGGTCGCGCTGGCACTGCTGCTGGTCGGGCAGCGAGCCGTGCGCGATCAGCACCTGCTGCGGCATGCCGTCCGCGACGACGGCGTCGGCCAGCGCGCGGATGGCGCGCGGGTCGGAGAAGTCGACGGTGCGGACAAGCACGGTCGCCCCGCCGCCGCGCACGCGCAGGTCGGCGGCCACGCGTTCCAGGCGTGCCGCATCGCGCCCGACCAGCGTCAGCGCGACGCGGCCTTTGGTCGCCCACAGGCGCGCGCAATGCTCGGCGATCGAAGAAGTCGCACCGACGATCACGATGCGTTGGAGGGAATCCTGCATATCAGCTTCCTATCAGACGACGCGACATGGCCGAGCTGATGCCCGGGTCGCGGTATTGCAAGAATTCGGCCAGGCGCGGGTAGCCCGATTCGAACAGGTCGCGCGGCATGCGCGCATCCTTGGCGGCGTAGATGCGCCCGCCCGCGTCGCGCACGATGGCGTCCAGGCGCTCGAACAGGGCCGCGGTTTGCGCCCCGCGGTTGGGAAAGTCCAGCGCCAGCGTGACGCCGGGCTGCGGAAAACTCATCATGCCGCGGCTCGCGCGGTCGCCGAAGGTCTTCAGCACGGCCAGGAACGAGCCCTGCCCCGACGCCTTGATCGCGGCGAGCATCGCCTGGATCGCGGCGCGTCCCGCCGCGCGCGGCACCACGCTCTGGTACTGGTAAAACCCGCGCGGACCGTACATGCGGTTCCAGTCGTGCAGGTTGTCGAGCGGGTAGGTGTATGTTTCGAAATGCGCGACCGCGTAGCCGGCCTTGAACGTGTTGGCGCGGAAGTAGGCTTCGTTGAACGCGCGCAGCGAGAGGCCGTTCACGAGCGACACGGGCGGCACGAACGGCACGCGCTTCGGCTTGCGTCCGGACTGCGCGATGCGGTCCGGGATCGCGGCCAGGTTGGCGCGGAAGAACAGGCCGCGGCCGATGCCCGACAGGCAGTCGACCCACGACACGGTCTGCTCCCAGCCGGCCTCGGACGTGTCGGCCAGCGCAAAGAATTCGTCGAGATTGCGGTACGGGACCGTGTCCGTCACGAGCCAGGGTCCTGCGACTTGCCGCAGCTGCAGCTCGGCCTCGACGATCACGCCCGTCAGGCCCATGCCGCCGACGGTCGCGGCGAACCAGCCCGGTTCGCGGTCCGGCCCGCAATCGATGACGCGGCCGTCCGTGCGCGCCAGGCGCAGGCCGAGCACGTGGTCGCCGAAGGAACCGAGCACGTGGTGATTCTTGCCGTGGACGTCGTTGGCGATGGCGCCGCCGACCGTGATCATCTGCGTGCCTGGCGTCACCGGCAGCAGCCAGCCGTGGGCGATACTCATGCGCTGGATGTCGCGCAGCAGCACGCCCGCTTCGCAGCGCAGGCGGCCGCTGGCGGGATCGAAGGCGATGAAGCGGTCCAGGCCCGTCATGCGCCACAGGCGGCCGTCCGGGTTCAGGCCGACGTCGCCGTAGCTGCGCGCATTGCCCTGCGCGAGGCCGCGGCTGCCCGCGACGGCGCGCACGGCCTGGTCGCGGTCGGAGAGCGGCACCAGGTCGTGTTCGTGGCTGTCCAGCCTGCCCCACGACGAGACTCTTACCATGGCCACCCGAGCGCGCCGATGACGAGCGCGGCGCCGAACGCGAGGCCGGCCAGCCGGCTGGCGCGGTCCTTCACGGCGAACACCACGGGGTCGTCGTGCATGTGGCCGCGGTGCGCCTGCATCCAGATCCAGCTGATCCAGAAGATCAGCACGGGCACGGTGCCCCACACGGCTTCCGGACGCGCGTACAGTTCCAGCACCACTTCGCTGTTCAGGTACAGCGCCAGCACGACGGCCGACGCATAGCCGGCCGTGACGCCGAGGTTCAGCACGAGCGGTTCGTCGCTCGTGTAATAGCCGCGGCCGTGCACCTTCTGCTTGCCGGACAGCGCCTGCGTCTGCAGCTCGGCATAGCGCTTGACGAAGGCCAGCGACAGGAACAGGAACACGGAGAAGGCCAGCAGCCAGAACGACAGCGGCATCGACAGCGCGGCCGCGCCGGCCGTGATGCGCAAGGTGTACAGCATGGCGAGCGTGATGCAGTCGAGGAGGATCACGCGCTTCAGGCCCCACGAGTACACGCACGTCAGCACGAAATAAAACAGGAGCCAGGGCAGGAACGTGCCGCCGACCATGGCCCCGAGCGCGAGGCTGACGGCGAGCAGCACGGGCGCGAGCAGCACGCCCTGCCACGCCGGCACGGCACCGGACGCGAACGGACGCAGGCGCTTGCGCGGGTGGGCGCGGTCGCTCTCCAGGTCGAGCAGGTCGTTGGCGATGTAGACGGTCGAGGCGCACAGGCTGAACGACACGAACGCCAGCACGAGGGTCAGCCAGCCGTCGATGTCGGTCACGCGGTGCGCGGCCAGCAGCGGCACGAACAGCAGCAGGTTCTTCATCCACTGGTGCACGCGCAGCACCCTGCGCCAGGCCGTGAAGCCGCGCTTCTGCGGCGGGAATTCGCGTTCGACGCTGCACAACTCGGCCGCCTTGCGCGCGAGGCCGCGGGCGCCGTTGACGACGATGGCGCGGCGCGCGCGGCGCCACACTTTCAGGTCGGCGCTGGAATTGCCGACGTAGTCGAAGTTGCCGTGGCCGTAGTGCCGCTCCAGCGCGTCGGCCTTGTGGTCGCCCGCCAGGTTGACGTCGCCGTCGCTGGCCAGCACGTCGTCGAACACGCCCAGATAGTCGGCCACCGCATCGGCGATGGCGCGGTCGGAGGCGGTGCACAGCACGATGCGGCGCCCGGCCGCGCGTTCTTCCTTGAGCCAGTCCAGCAGCGATTCGTTATACGGCAGCAGCGACGCGTCGAAGCTGCTGCGGCTCGCCAGTCGGCGCTTGAGGACGGCCTTGCCCTGCAGAAGCCACAACGGGATGCGCAACACGTCCAGCGGACGGTCGCGCGATACCCGCAGCGCGGATTCGTGCAGCATGTCGGTATGGATCAGCGTACCGTCCAGGTCGACGATGAGTGGAGCCGTATTCAATTGGATGTCCTGCAGGAGATTGGCGCACTGGTGCAGCACCGCCAACACTGTGAAATACTTAATAGCAAAAGTTCAGTATTATAACCGAGCAATATGAACAGCTTCTTGATTTCAGCCTCGCGTGCCCGGCTTTTATTGTAAGGATTTGTCATCTTTTTCGACAATGAGGTCACGATGTTTTCCCACGTCTTCATCGGCGTCGTCGATTTTGAACGGGCGCTCGCGTTCTACACGCCGCTGATGGCGGCGCTGGGCCTGGAAGCCCGCTTCCGCGACCGCGCGCGGCCCTGGGCCGGGTGGCAGGTGCCAGGCCAGGCGCGCCCCCTGTTCCTGATCGGCGCCCCGTACGACGGCCAGCCGCATGCGGCGGGCAACGGCCAGATGACCGCCCTCCTCGCACCCGGCCGCGCGGCCGTCGATGCGGCGTACGCCGTCGCGCTGGCGCACGGCGGCAGCGACGAGGGCGCGCCGGGCCTGCGCCCCCACTACCACGCGGATTATTACGGCGCCTATCTGCGCGACCCGGACGGCAACAAGCTGTGCGTGGTGTGCCACGACCCCGCCTGAAACGACACGACATGCATCTACGCCACTTCTTGCCCTGCACCTGACGAATCGGAAGTCCGTCGTCCTCCGGCTGTCGGTGGTGGTGTCGCTGGCGCTGCCCGCAGGCGGGCGCCAGGCCGATGCGCTGGCATTCGTCGCATCGTGCGCGACGATCTGCGCATCGATCTTCTGCTGCTAGGCGCTGGCGTTTTCGACCCACGCTGCACGGCGCGCCGACCGCGCCGGCGAACGCCGGGTGAACGTCGTGCTGGCCGGCGTGTTCGGGTATGCGGGGGTGCGCATGCTGCTCGCGAACCGCGTACCTGACGCCGGGTGACAATCCGCGTATTTATGGCCAGGGACGGCGTGCTACAGTCGCGCCGCCTTTATCACAACCCTGCCGAGATACCATGCCCGTGTTTTCCCCGCGCACCCGCGCCATCCCATCCATCCTGCTGGCCTTGGGCGGCACCTGCGCCACGCTGTCGGCATGCAGCCAGAAGCCGCCGGCGGACGTCCGCAAGAACATCGAGGACTTGCGCCGGGAAGCGCAGGAATCGTCGATCAAGCTCGCGGCGCTGCCGGCCCGGTGCACGCTCGGCGACGCCCGCGATGCGGCGGGCCAGTGGCTTGCCTCCGCGAATGCCGCGCCGGCACCCGGCCAGCCGTACGCGTTTGTCTTCACGTTCAAGGAATCCGTCCGGGCCGGCGCCTTCCGCATCGCACTGAATCCGAAAGCCCTGCAACATCTCGACAAAGTGGAAAGCCGCGACGCCCAGGGCACGTGGAACGTGGCCTGGACCGGCACGCCGGCCGACGCACCAGCGGATTGCGAATTCGTGAAGGTGGCGCACAAGTTCGCGTCGGGCGAGCGCGACGTCGCCGCGCTGCGCGTCACCATCCGTCCCGGCAAGGACAAAATGATGGTCGCCGACGCGGTCGTGCTCAAGGCCGACTGAGCGCCGGCCAAGCGGGATCAGAGCAGGACGAGATTATCCCGGTGCACCAGCTCGGGCGCCTCGACGTAGCCGAGGATCCCCTCGATCTCGCTCGACGCGTGGCGCATGATGCGTTTGACTTCGCCGCTCGTGTAATTGGTGAGGCCGCGCGCGATCTCGTTGCCCGCGTCGTCCACGCAGCCCACGAGGGCGCCGCGGCCGAATTCGCCGCGCACGGCAGTCACGCCGATCGGCAGCAGCGATTTCCCTTCCTTCACGAGCTTCTGCGCGGCGCCCGCATCCAGTACGAGCGTGCCGGCCGTGTGCAGGTGGTCGATCATCCACTGGCGGCGCGCGGTCAGGCGGGCCGTCGGCGCCGTCAGCTGCGTGCCGATCGCTTCGCCGTGCGCGAGCCGGGTCAGGACGTTGTCCTCGCGGCCCCACGCGATCACCGTGTGCGCGCCCGAACGGGCGGCGCGCTTGGCGGCCAGCACCTTCGTCAGCATGCCGCCGCGCCCGATATTGCTGCCGGCGCCGCCGGCCATCGCCTCCAGCGACGTGTCGCCGGCCTGCGCTTCCCCGATCAGCCGTGCTTGTGGATCCTTGCGCGGGTCGGCCGAGTACAGGCCCTTCTGGTCGGTCAGGATCACGAGGGCATCGGCCTCGATCAGGTTGGCGACGAGCGCGCCCAGCGTGTCGTTGTCGCCGAACTTGATTTCGTCCGTGACGACGGTGTCGTTCTCGTTGATGATCGGGACGACGCCCAGGCGCAGCAAGGTGGTGAGCGTGGAGCGCGCGTTCAGGTAGCGTTCGCGGTCCGCGAGGTCGGCGTGCGTGAGCAGCACCTGCGCGGTCTTGACGCCGTGGCTGCGGAAGCTCGTTTCGTAGATCTGCGCGAGGCCCATCTGGCCGCAGGCGGCGCAGGCCTGCAGTTCGTGGATGTCGGTCGGGCGCGCGGTGAAACCGAGGCGCAGCATGCCTTCGGCGATGGCGCCGGACGACACCAGCACGACTTCCTTGCCGAGCGAACGGAGCGAGGAGATTTGCGCGGCCCAGCGCGCGATGGCGCCGTGGTCGAGGCCCCGGCCTTCGTCGGTGACGAGCGAAGATCCTACTTTGACGATGATGCGGCGGGCTTGTTGGATGGCGGAGTTCATGGCGACGGTCGGATTGACAGGAAGCGTCCTTGCGGGCGCAGGCCGATCAGCGCCAGGCCGACCGCCAGCTCGATCCCGCTGACGACGAACAATAAGCCCTGGGGCAGGCCGATCGCGAAGGCCGCGACGAAGCGGCCGAGCGGCTGCGCCAGGATGGACAATGCTGCGAGGTCGCCGAGGATGGGCTGGTCGCCCTGCCTTGCCGCCAGCAGAGCCAGCCCCGCGGTGGCGAGGCGCACTCCGACGTAGAGGGCGTAGAACTGGCTGTAGCCGTTCACGCCGACGAGGAACAGTCCCATCGCATCCGCCATCCGGTCCGGATTCAGCAGGGCCGCGAGCGCGGCCAGCGACTGCGCGGTGGCGCAGGCCGACAGCAGCTGGCCGCGCAGGCGCGCGCGCCGCGTGCCGCTTGCGATGTGGGCGATGGAGACTGCCAACGATCAGTCTTCGAGGATCTTGAAGCGCGGATCGTCCGGATCGATCGACGCGATGCCGCGTGCTTCCTCGGTCATCTGCTTCTCTTCCGAGCGCTGCTCCGTGTGGCGCTTCTCTTCCAGGTACTTGTAGATCGCGTGCACGAGGTCTTCGCAGCCTTCGCGGTTCAGCGCCGAAATCTCGAACACGGGGCCCTTCCAGGCCATGCGCTTGACGAAGTCCTTGACGAGCTTTTTACGATCTTCTTCCGGCACGACGTCCAGCTTGTTCAGCACGAGCCAGCGCGGCTTGTTGACGAGCTCCTCGTCGTACTTCTCGAGCTCCTTCACGAGCGCCTTCGTTTCCTTGACGGGATCCGTCTTGTCGTCCATCGGCGCGACGTCGACGATGTGCAGCAGGAGGCCCGTGCGGCTCAGGTGGCGCAGGAACTGGTGACCGAGGCCGGCGCCTTCCGCCGCGCCTTCGATCAGGCCCGGGATGTCGGCGATCACGAAACTCTTCGCGTGCGACACGCGCACGACGCCGAGGTTCGGATGCAGCGTGGTGAACGGATAGTCCGCGATCTTCGGGCGCGCATTCGACACGGCCGTGATGAACGTCGACTTGCCGGCGTTCGGCATGCCCAGCAGGCCCACGTCGGCCAGCACCTTCAGTTCGAGGCGCAGCGCGCGGCGCTCGCCCTCTTTGCCGTCCGTCTTCTGGCGCGGCGCGCGGTTGGTCGACGTCTTGAAGTGGATGTTGCCCCAGCCGCCCTCGCCGCCCCTGGCCAGCAGTTCGACCTGGTCGTGTTCCGTCAGGTCGGCGATGATCTCGCCGGTGACGTCGTCGACGATGAGGGTACCGACCGGCATGCGCATGTAGACATCCTCGGCGCCCTTGCCGTAGCAGTCGGAACCGCGGCCCGGCTCGCCGTTGCGCGCCGTGTGCACCTTGGAAAAGCGGAAATCGACCAGCGTGTTGATGTTGCGGTCGGCCACCGCCCAGATCGAGCCGCCGCGGCCGCCGTCGCCGCCGTCCGGACCGCCGAACGGGCGGAATTTCTCGCGGCGGAACGAGGCGCAGCCGTTGCCGCCGTCGCCGGCGATGACTTCGATGCGTGCTTCGTCGATAAACTTCATGATGAGACCACCAAAAACGAAAGGCTGTGTCACTGTTAAAAGCGGACCGGGCATCCATGATAGACGAACGGCCGCGGAACGTTCCGCACTTAACGGTGACAACGCCAAAATTAAAAAGGCCCTACCTGAGGGCAGAGCCTATCGATCGTAAGGCTCGCGCCCTACTGCGCGGGACCATGCCTTGCGGCCCGGCCCCGCTTGCGCCGCTTGATTTAAGCAGCAGCCGCTTCTGCAGCGACGACGGTCACGTACTGCTTCGAACCGACGCCTTGCTTGACGAACTTGACCGTGCCGTTGACCAGGGCGAACAGGGTGTGATCCTTGCCCAGGCCGACGTTGGTGCCCGGACGGATCGTCGTGCCGCGCTGGCGCATGATGATGCCGCCGGCGTTGATTGCCTGGCCGCCGTAGACCTTCACGCCGAGGCGTTTGCTTTCTGAGTCACGGCCGTTGCGGGTAGTGCCGCCGCCTTTTTTGTGTGCCATTTAGATGCTCCTTGATGACTGAATAGGGACGCGCGGCGATTAGCCGTTGATCGCAACCACTTGGATTTCGGTGTAGTTCTGGCGATGGCCCTGACGCTTCTGGTAGTGCTTACGACGACGCATTTTGAAAATGCGCACTTTGTCGTGACGACCATGCGACACAACAGTCACGCGAACCGAAGCACCTTCCACCAGCGGAGCACCAAATTTGATGCTCTCGCCCTCGCCGACGGCGAGAACCTGATCGATAGTGAGTTCGGAACCAATGTCTGCCGGTATCTGTTCTACTTTGAGTTTTTCGCCAGCGACAACTTTATACTGCTTGCCACCGGTTTTTATGACCGCGTACATGATTTGAAACCTCGTTGATTGTTAAGAAATTTCCCGTGCTCCCGGCACAAGAATCACAGCCAGGGATTCAGGGAACAGAGGATTATACATGGAATGGTGCGGGGCGTCAAAACGGTTGTGGTGGCGCGGCCTTGACGCCCGTCGCGCTGGACGATTCCCTCTGGCGCCACTGGGAAAAAGGACGGTTTTTGCTTGCATGTCGTATAATCGCGACTCAACAAAACCTATCCGCATCCAACGTCAGCAGGTCCGCCTTGTCCGCCGCCACCCAAACCGCACAACAGAACCCCATCACCCGCACGATCGCAGCCGACATGGAGGCCGTCAACGCGGTGATCCGGCAGCGGCTGCAGTCCGAAGTCGCGCTGGTGAACCAGATCGCCGAGTACATCATCAGTGCCGGCGGCAAGCGGATCCGTCCCGTGCTGGTGCTGCTGCTGGCGAACGCCTACGGCTACAAAGGCGCCGGCCACCACGAGCTGGCGGCCGTCGTGGAATTCATCCACACGGCGACCCTGCTGCACGACGACGTCGTCGACGAATCGTCGATGCGCCGCGGCCGCCAGACGGCCAACGCCATGTTCGGCAATGCCGCGTCGGTGCTCGTGGGCGACTACCTGTACTCGCGCTCGTTCGAGATGATGACGGCCCTGGACAATATGCGCGTGATGCAGATCCTGTCGCGCGCCACCACCGTCATCGCCGAAGGCGAAGTGCTGCAACTGCTGAACATGCACGATCCGGACGTCACGCACGACAACTACCTGCGCGTGATCCGCTCGAAGACCGCGAAGCTGTTCGAAGCCGCCGCCCAGCTGGGCGCCCTCGTGGCCGGCGCGAACGACGACCAGATCGAAGCGGCCGGCGAATATGGCCGCTCGCTGGGCACCGCGTTCCAGCTGATCGACGACGTGCTCGACTACGCGGGCGACGCCGCCGAGATCGGCAAGAACGTGGGCGACGACCTGCGCGAAGGCAAGCCGACCTTGCCGCTGATCTACGTGATGGAAAACGGCACGCCGGAGCAGCGCGAACTGATCCGCACCTGCATCGAACAGGGCGACGAAACCCATTTCGACGCCGTGCTGGCGGCCGTCTCGAACAGCGGCGCGCTGGACTTTACGCGGCGCGAAGCGGAGACCGCGGCACGCCGCGCCGCCGCCGCAATCGCCGACCTGCCGGAGAGCGAATACAAGGCAAGCCTGCTGCAGCTGTGCACCTTCGCTGTTGACAGGAACCATTGAGGCAACTATAGTAATGCCTTCCCGAGATTCCGGCAGCGGAGTCTCGAACAGTCGGGGTGTAGCTTAGCCCGGTAGAGCGCTACGTTCGGGACGTAGAGGCCGGAGGTTCGAATCCTCTCACCCCGACCATCTGTTTTTCTCCCTCAGCAGTACCCATACCAGTCGGGGTGTAGCTTAGCCCGGTAGAGCGCTACGTTCGGGACGTAGAGGCCGGAGGTTCGAATCCTCTCACCCCGACCACCTCCCCCCTTCCTGAAACATCGACGACGCCACCGTGACCGGCGCGACGTTTCGATTCTTTGCTCGCGCAAGATCATCCGCGCTACGGGCATTGCACGAAAGTGTTAAAGATTTTCCTCGCCAGCTCAACAAACGTATATAGTACGTGCCGTTATTGTTTTAAAAATAACATTTTGTTGAGTACAGGAAAAAGGCATGGGCAATGCACTCCGTAATCTCCAAGAACTTCTCATCGACCGCCAGTACGCGCGCATCCTGCGGCTGACGTTTCCGCATCTCGACGGCCCCCGATCCGAGCTCCTGGTCAACAAGCTGGAAGCCGACGAAGGACTGTCGCGCGACTTCGAGTTCACTGTCGAGCTACTGTCCGATAACGCTTCGCTTGAACTGAAAGACCTTCAAGGCAAACTGCTGTCCGTCGAACTCGTCCGGCAAGATGGCGGCCTGCGCTACTTCACCGGCTACGTCTTCAGTTTCCGCTTTGTCAGGACTGACGGCAATGTCGCGTTCTACGAAGCCACGCTCGGGCCCTGGCTGAAGTATCTGAGCCTGCGCAAGAACTGCATGCTGTTCCATGGCGCGACCCTGTACGAGCAGACGAGGAGCATCTTTCAAGAGTATCGTGCACTGCCCGAGTGGGAATTCCGCCGCCATGCGGAAGACCCGCTCATGACCGAAGCTTGCCAGTTCAACGAGTCCGACCACAACTACCTAAGCAGGCGATGGGAGACGGCAGGTTGGCACTATGCCTACGAACACACGGCCAAGGGCCACCAGCTGATATTGAGTGACGATTCAACCTTTGCCGAACCGATCGACGGCGTAGAGATTGCATTCCAGCGTCATACCGGCGCGCAGGAAGAAAACGGCATCCATGAATGGTCGGGTGTGCGGCACATCGTGCCTGCGAGCGTGGCCTTGACATCCTTCGATTTCAAGTCACCTCGGCCAGAAACCGTCGAAATCCCAACGCGCAACAAGCAAGGCATGGTTCTCCACAAGGAGTCCTACGAATACGCGGGTGCATATGGATTCAAAGATCGACAAGACGGTGACCGTCTCGCGGCGCTGCACATGGAAGAATTCGAACACGCGGGCAAGTTGTTCGAAGGCATGGGTAACAACCGCAACGTGGTCCCCGGCCGCTGGTACCGTCTCACAGGCCATCCGGACGGTGGCAGCAAGGAAGACCGGGAATTCCTCATCATCGAGGTGCGTCACAGTGCCAGCAACAACTACCACGTGAACGACGCCAGTCCGCCTCACTACGAGAACCGAATCAAGTGTATCCGCAAGGTCATCCCGTGGCGCCCTGGTCGCGGCTTCAACAGTGTAGAACCGAAAATCTACGGCCTGCAAACGGCCACAGTCGTTGGACCGAAGGGCGAAGAAATCCATACCGATCAGTACGGACGGGTCAAAGTCCAGTTTCATTGGGATCGCGAGGGCGAGTTCGACGATAGGAGTTCCGCATGGCTCCGCGTTGCCACTGCCTGGGCTGGTTCCAATTTCGGCATGACCTCGATTCCGCGTATCGGGTCCGAGGTAATCGTGCAGTTCCTGGATGGGAATCCAGATCGCGGCCTCATCACTGGGATGGTGCCAAACGCAGCCAACATGCCGCCGTGGGAACTACCGGCGAACAAAACACAGAGCGGCATCCTGACCCGTTCAACGCCGAAGGGTGGTTACGGCAACGCCAATGCACTGCGCTTCGAAGACATGAAAGGCAGCGAGCAGTTATGGCTGCACGCCGAACGCGACCAGTTGACCGAAGTCGAGCACGACGAGGACAAGTGGGTCGGCAACGACCGCCGCAAGACCATCGACCACGACGAGACGTCGCACATCAAGCACGACCGCACAGAGACGGTGGACAACAACGAGACGATCACTGTCCACAACAACCGAACCGAGACTGTCGATAAAAACGAAACCATCGATATCGGCGGCAACCGCGTCAAGACCATCGGCAAGAACCGCAAGGACGATATTGGCAAGAACTGGTCCACCTACGTCGCCAGAATGAAGACGGAAACGGTCGGCATGGCCTACATGCAGAACGTTGGCATGGGCCGTATGGAAAACGTCGGCCTCGCCTACAACCTCAACGTTGGCACGATCATGGCGACTGTCGTCGGCATCAACCAGATCACCAAGGTCGGCAAGACGATATCGATCACGGCCGGCGAAGAACTGTCGATCACGGTCGGCGCGGCAAGCCTGAAGATGACGGCGGACGGCAAGATCTTCATCAATGGTTCGCAAATCGGGGTCGAGGCGTCGGGGCCGGTGCAGATAACCGGCAAGGACGTCGATATCAACTGACCGGGCCGCGCGCATGGAATTCCGCAATCTCACGCCCTACCCTGCGATGGCGTTCGACGCCCTCGATCAGCACGAACAGCGCTTTCACGTCGTCGTTATGCGGCTCACCTTCGAGTTAGAGCACGACGGCAAGCTCTTGCTCGCGCCGGAGCAAACGCCGCTGGTAACGTCGGATGAGTACTACGGCGAAATGAACCGCTCCAGCGTCAAGCAAGAATCCGACCTTGCGCCGTACAAGCCGCATACCGATGTGGTCGTCATCGCCGACGCGCACGCGCCGCAGGGCCGCGCGACCGGCGAATTTGCAGTCGCTCTCAAGATCAACGGTGCAGCTACCGAGCCGGATTTGCCGCCTGAACCGCACGGCCTGAATCCATCATTTCATGCATCGCCCGAACGTATGGCCGAATGGCGGCAGGAGTGCGCCCGTTTGACGGCGCAGGCCAAGCAAGGCCCTCTCATTCTCTCCAAGATACTAACGATCACGGGCGCGCGCGAATGGCGCAAGCGTCCTGACTTGATACGGGCGCTGACCCTGTTCACGCTCCCGAAATGGAAGCTGACAGCACCGCAACCGATCACAACGCTGCCGCTGCGCTACGAATACGCCTACGGTGGTGAGAACAAAATACTCGTCACCGAGCGGTCAGCGAAGCGCGTGAGTAAAAAACATCGGTTGCCGGGCCAGGTGCCGCAGCCCGAGAACGCGGCCACTGGCGATGCGCCGCAAGCAATCGCCCATACGGTATGCGAGCAAAACCCGGTAGGCCGTGGCTTCGCGGAAGACTGGTATCTTCGCGCGACGAAACTAAAGCGCGTGCCAGCGCCGCAAATAGAGCCCGCTAACCAGCCCATGGCGCGCTTTGGCGACGAATACGAGCCAGATGGCTTTGGCATCATTGGGCGTGCTTGGAGGCCGCGCCTGGGGCTGGCAGGCACCTACGACCAGCAATGGCTGGAAAACCGCCACCCAAGTTTGCCCGCCGATTTCAATTTTGCGTACTGGAACGGCGCGCCCGCCGACCAGCAAGTTGTCCCGCATATGGATGGCGACGAAACCATTACGCTGTACAACCTTTGTCCAGCCGGTACAGGGACAACACAAGACGCATTGGGCAGCACGCTCCTGCCGTTGGCTCTGCCGGGACATCTGCCGTTCGTGCTGGTCCGTTTTGAAGACGGACGCATTGGCGAACTCGCCGCAAAGCTCGATACGGTCGTCATCGACGTGGTTCCCGACGCTAACAACCCGGACAAAAAGCCTTCTGTCGTTTGCGTGTGGCGCGCTACCGTCGCATCCGCGCCGGCCATCAGGGTACTTGAAGCGCGAATGCTGTCACGCGCTGATGTGGACGCGCTGCGCGAACAGGCTCAGAACCCCAAGGCTCCGCAGCCGGCAATCCAGTCGAACGAACCTACACCAACCATCGCTTGAGAGGAATGTATGCCCACTGGTGCCCGTAAAAACAGCATCTTCAAGGCCGTAAGCCTCGTTCCAAACGTATGCAAGACGCCAATGGGGCCGAACATGGTGCCTGTTCCCTACCCCATCATTGCCGACCTGAGTAAAAGCGTCGAAGTCGCAAAATCGGTCAGGTTCAATGGCAATCCTGTCTTCCTACTCAACGACAGCGTGGTGACGAACGTGACCGGCAATGAGGCCGGAACAGGCGGCGGCATGAAATCCGGTGTCAACAAAGGAAAGGTTCGTGCTACGCAAAGTGCCAACTCTGTAAGGGCAGAGAAGAAATACGTTGTGCGCCATGGCGACGAGTGCGACATGAATCTGGCAAGTTAAGCCATGAGTACGAAGGGGGTAATCCTAGAACAGGCTGAGCGGTCTATAACGCACGTCGAACCGCATGGCGGCGGAGCCAATCTCGCCACGAGCCTTGAGAACGCCGCTGAAAAAACCATGTGGCAAAAGTCCAGCCCTTGGGTGCATGGAGTGTTAGGTGTCGCCAGCTTTGTTCCCGGCCTATCAGTAGTGACCGGTGCGGCGGATGCGGCGATCTACGCGGCTGAGGGCGATCTTGTCGAAGCGGGCATCGCGGCGGCAAGTATGATCCCAGGCGGCAAGGTTGTGACGACGGTGGGTAAGGTCGCCAAGGGCGCAGTAGGGATGGCGAAAGGCGCAGGCACTGCTGCAAGGATCGCCAAGGGCGCGCACGAAGCGGAAGAAGTCGCCAAAGCTGCGAAGGCAGCAAAGGACGCAGAGGAAGCCGCAAGAGTTGCGCGAGAAGCCAAAGCAGCCAAGGAAGCCCGAGAAGCCAAAGAGGCAGAAGAGGCGCGGGAAGCTGCATCTGGTCCCAAAAAACCAAAAAAAGAGGTGACCGTAAAGGGCCGCGAGCATAAAGTGCCTTGTTTCCATCCGTTTGATAAGAAAAAATTCATGCGGATGAGCAAGGACGAACAGAAGGCTTACTTAAAGGAAATGGCCGCCCAGCTCAAACGGCAAGAAGACGCAATCAATAGTCTGACGGCTACTGAATACAAGGCTGCGAGGGATGCATTTGCGGCGGCCAACCGCAACCCTGCGGCAGCTGCCGCGCAAACGGATTTTAGGGATCTGGTCGCTGCAGATATCAAGGAAAATATTACTGCGAGCCTCCGTAAAAAAGGTATCGGTGCGGCAAAGGCAAAAGCAGAAGCCGCAATTCGTACTGAAAAGGTGATGAGTCAGCTTGCGGCGCTACATGATCCTGATATGGTGGCTGGTGGCTGGATGCACCCTAATCCTACTGGAATGGGGCGCGCCGATGTGAACTCTTCCATTGGTGCCAGCTGGAATCAGAATAATAGGGTTGCCGGAATGGATCGAGAAGCAGAGAGGGCAATCAATGGTGGCCGCGGAGATCAGAAAATGAATGTTAAACTGGAGCCTTGCCGGGCCAAAGGAATGAGATGAGAGACGAAGATTTCGAAGTTTTTATCGAAGAGTTTGGCGAAGCAACACAACGGGTTGAAGTACCAGAAACTGCCATTGAAAAATGGCGCGGAAAGCTACCGGATCAACTGCTATCCTATTGGAAAGAAGAAGGATGGTGCGCCTACGCAAACGGGCTGTTTTGGACTGTCGATCCAGATGAATATGAAGATCTGATTGATGAATGGTTGGAAGACACAAAACTAGAACAGCTTGACTCATTCCATGTCATTGCCAGATCGGCATTCGGTGACCTATATGCGTGCGGCGAAAAAACGGGCCGAAGCGTTACTGTTGCCTGCCTACTCAATAAAATATCTGCCCTGCCGAAGGGACTAAAACCCAAATCAAAAGAAGATTTGGATTTATCAATTTGTTCTTTTTTTAGCTCCAGTGACAAGTCACGCTTCAACTTAAAGGACGAAGGCGGCAAACCGCTTTTCGACCGCGCTGTAGACCGGCTCGGTAAGCTTGCGCCGGACGAAATGTATGGATTTGAGCCGGCCTTAGTACTTGGGGGACCGATGCGACTTGAAAATTTGTTCAAGGTAAAAATTGATGTACATCTGACGATTTTGCGACAACTTGCTGCGCCAACTTTGCCACTTAGCAATCTCGATATCGACAAATTGCTCGACTCCTAAACCGTTTTCCGCGGCAAGGGACTGAGATGAGAGACGAGGACTTTGAAGTTTTTATTGACGAATTCGGTGAGGCGACTCACAGGACCGATGTCCCAGTAGATGCCATCCAAAAATGGAAAGGCAAGCTACCCGATCAGTTATTAACATACTGAAGGGAAGAAGGGTGGTCCGGTTATGCAAATGGCCTTTTTTGGATTGTTAATCCAGACGACTACGAAGACATTGTTGATGAGTGGCTAGAAGATACTTCGCTGGAACAAATTGATGCATTCCACGTAATCGGTAGAACGGCATTCGGCGACCTTTATGTTTGCGGCGAACGCAGCGGCGTCAATATGACAATAAGCTGTCCTATCAACGCAATTTTTGCCCTACCAAAGGACTTGAAGCCGAAAGGCAAAGAAGATCAAGACTGGTCGGTCCGATCTTTTATTGGACTAAGCATTAGTGAATGTGACCTAAAAGACGAATCCGGGCGTCAACTCTTCCAGCGGGCTCTGAAAAAATTAGGCCCACTTGAACCAGACGAAGTTTATGGCTTTGAGCCTGCTATAGCTCTGGGCGGGAAAATGCGACCGGAGAACCTTGCGAAGCTCAAGTTAGACGTGCATCTGACTATCCTTCGACAGCTTGCGTCACCGACACTTCCATTCTCAAATGTCGAAATCGAAAAATTACTCAATTCTTAGTATTTTATGTTCTGCAAAGAAATGAGTTTTACTGATGAAATGGCCTCCGAATTCCCGGAGCGGAATCCGCTTCCGGGCGTATTGCGGGAAGCCCTACACTTCATGGAAGAACACGGCTGCGTCCGGACGCGTCGCGACGGCGTTCGCTATATGACGTTGTACCCCAAGCCTGAACACAGCGATCTAGCACGAACCGGTTTTTTCATACCCGACCCTGCTGACACTGCACGATGGACGAAAAGTGATGATCCCGAGGTAAACGACCGGCTAGCGATCTTTTTGCGAACCGGCAGCGATGGATCGTGGGCTGGACTTTGGCGAGATAATAATGGTCAGCAGCGAATTGTTCATTTAGGCTCAGGGTCTGGCTCGGTAATGCTCTGTGTGCTCACCGAAAATATAGAAGACCTATTACGTTTGTTGGCGATCGGTTACGATGAACACTGTTGGCCTGATCAGTTCGAATTAACGCCAGATGAGGTACGAGAGGATGAATACGACGATGATGACTACCCACCGCCACCGCAGCTTTTCCAACATTACGTCAAAGACATACTTGGGCTGAGCATTCCTGCACGCGGGTCGGAAGTCGTGGTCAAGACCGTAAGTATGGACGAATCCGAATCAGATGATGATTTCTGGAACTGGCTGACACGCCTTTACGATTAATGATGCGATGCATGGGCTAAATACTTCCAGAGCAGCGGAGGTATTATGTCGCACTCTTTTCGAACCGGTCAGGACGGCAAAAAGGTAAAAATTCCACACGGCTACACATCGCGGCAAGGTCGCGATGGCCGTGTCGTCGCAGTGCCGCCCGGTGGGACATCGCGCGAAGGTCGGGATGGTCGAGTGGTAGCAATTCCGCGCGGGGCGACTTCTCGCGAGGGTAGCGACGGACGCGTTGTGGCTGTACCAAAGGGAGCAACGTCGCGCGAGGGTCGAGACGGCAGAGTCGTAGCAATTCCGCGTGGTCGCCACGGTGCTGAAGGGCGTGATGGCCGCGTTCGGCTACTGCCAAAGCGTTAGCAGACGAGCTAACGTTTGCCCACCAGTGGCGGTTCTCGCGACAATAAAGTGTTCCCGGCAGTGTCGCTTCGCGCGACACTAGCCAAGTTATTCAAAGCGAAGATCGGACGATTCTTCCAGCAATGCCGCAAAACTACACTCTCGCAAGCGTTTTTCCAACATATCCTGCTCAGGAATGTCTATTTCTACAGCACGGTAGTAGCCTTCGACATCAGTATTGTCGAAACCCATGACGCGAACCTCTACCGGAACTATACACCGTGCAAAAAACTCTGCCTTCGGCGACTTTCTCAGCGCGCTAATTATGCCATCGACTAACGAACCCTCCGGACCTATTTGGATCGGCATTTTTAAAGTGTGATCTTCCAGACCCCGAGTTACCCCGAAATAGATTCCGCCAAGAATAATGTTATACAATGTATCCCTGTGACAGTAGCATATATCGTCGTCATATAAACCTTCGCGCAAGTAGGAGTTTGTAACAACCAGACCAAAGACCTTAGTTACCCTCTCTCGCAAAGAATCATCACCAGCCCACTCAGCAATTTGAATTAAATCTTGTTTTAGGGCAGCGCATTGCTTACGGCATTGCTTTGACTTTTTCTGGAGCCGATCTTCTATATCGCAAAACTCGTAAGCTTCGGCTGGTGAAGGAAGGGAAGCAGTTTCGATGACGAATGCCGTATCATCGATTACAACCAGCAAGTCTATTTCCTCGTCAGGCTTTCGGCGCGGATGCAAACTTGTTCCTATGAATTTCATGCGATCCCGATGGGGGCTCTTTTCGATGGCATCACGTATCGCCTCGGCCAATAGTCTTTCGTTAGCCGGCCCCTTGCTGTCAAAGGCAATCTTGAGTTCCTCATAATTTTTTGACCAAGCATTCAACAACCGAGCTTGATGCGCGCCTTGCAATGGCCACCACAGCAACAACACGTCATCCCCAGCAGGCAGCAAAGGCTTATCCCATAATGTAGCAGACTTAGACGGTGTAAAACTGAGAAATTCGATACACTCTTTCACTTTATCAGCGGACAAAGCAACACATTGTTTAATAGTTGTGATGATTTGATCGCGCGGCAATCGGCTTTCGACAGCAATTAATAACTTATCCTTGTCTTTCACAATATCTAGCGGCCATGTTAACTTATAAATTTGAGCTGCCATTGCAGACAATTCGCCCCAGATTACCATGATTTCGCTGATGTGAAGCCCCACTTGAGGATGCATTTCTCGTATAAAGTCCGCCAGCGAGGCATCCTGCAATATGCCATGTGAGCGACGTGCTTCAAGCAATAACTTTCGCTCATCATCAGGCACGAGAAAAGCTGGTAGCGGCTGCACAACCAGACGCCCTTCATACAGTCGAACGTACGGAACAAATACGTTGTTATCGGCTGTCTCAGGGTTCTCCCTCTGGAAGCTCTCGATGGACCTTGTCATTAATGCTGGCCGCCTAGCTAAATCAACGGTTGCTCGCACAGCTAAATCACTTGCGCATTCATCTACAAAGTAGCTACGGCAGTCATGGGCGACCACAACGGCAGTTCGCCACCAAACTACCGAGTTCCATACGCGTTGAATCGACAAACTGTGCTGGGCTAAATCCATGAGATTTCCAAGCACATCATCGATAGTCATACCTGCATGCTGCTCGCTTTTTAGTTTTCCGAGTCCACCAGCACGTCCGAGTAGTTTCAATGCGCTACCGATGGCATCTACGACAGCCTCCATCGGTGGCTGAATCGCGTGGGAATTTCCCGCCGCATCAGTGTAGCATCGCATTTCACTAACACGTTCGCTCGCAATAACCTTAACTCCTGCCAGTGCTTTCTCAAGACTCTGGAATACTTCAACTTGAACCCGATTTATCCGCGTGGAGAAAAACCGGCTAAGGTCTTCAATCGTTCGAAAGTGTAGATTTTCGGAAAGCCTCTCAACGCTTGCGTGCACACGCTTAGTTTGTTCAGCGAGCATGAGTCCTAGCAGATAAACGTAATGATCTTCAGGGCTACCGTCGCGTTGCGCCTCGTACGCTTGTTGCCATACATTCTTGTCAAATCCATGCCCTGTGGGATTAGGTATCGATTTTGGTTTCTGCCGGAGTGTTTCGATAAAGTTTAATCTCATGAAAAGGCTCCTTCCATCTATTATTCAGACACGACTATACTTCCAACATCTCGACGGCTAGCGAGACATTGGCTACCGGCTCAAAAATTTGGATTCCGCGGATGCTGACACGAACTCATCTTGCCGTCCATGCCACATCGCGCTACCTTGAGCTGGAGCAAGTATTTCTGGCAACTTGGGTCAACAAGAGTCGGATGAAACGACATTGAAAACGCGCTTCTTCGACTCTGACGAGGTTCAGCCACTGTGTTGTGGCGCGTTTACCCTGATGTGGGATGTAATGAGAAGGTTATAAATTTAGCAATATTGGAAACTATTGCTTTTGCCGTTACCCCGCAAGTGTAGTACTCACTGTTGTACAAAAGCCAGAAACCCTTTATCTACCGGCTGAATTCTAAAATCCTCATTCTTCGGGACGTAGAGGCCGGAGGTTCGAATCCTCTCACCCCGACCACAGAATTCATGCAGAACAGCGGCTCGATGGCCGCTGTTTTCGTTTCTACTCCTCTTCGACGATCGCCACGCCCCAGGGCTTGAGCGCCAGTTGCTGGCCGCGCCCCACCTTCCGTCCAGACAACAGATCAGTCCCGCTCGCATAACCGTACGCCATCCGGTGCGGCTTGGCGGAATAATTCAGCACATACCGCACCCGATGCCCGTCCTGCAGCGTGCCGCCGCGGACGATCAGCGGAAAGCGCACCTTCGGCAGCTCGATGCCGGCACGCTTCACCTGGTCGGTCATGATCTTGTCGATGATCGCATCGGTCGGCATGAAGCCGACATAGCCCACCTCCCCGCTGCCGTAGGCGTTGCGCGTGACCGCCGCATAGTCCGGCCAGGACGGATGCTGGAAGCGGGCGATGACCCGGGCCGTGGTCGGCTTGAGAAACTCCATCCACCAGCGCGCCTTGTTGTCCTTGCCGCCGACCTGGAACGGATCGCCCGCCAACGTCACGCCCTCGGGGATCGTGAACTGGTGATAGACCACGCCAGCCGCCTCGCTGATCGCGCCCGGCTGCACGGCGTACCGCACCTTCGTGTTCTCGTCCGAGAAGCCGCTGCGGAACGTGTACAGCACGTGGCCGCCCTGTTTCGCGTACTCGTTCAGGCGCGCGATTTCCGCGTCGCTGGCCGCGTACAGCGACGGCACCACGATCAGCTTATAGTCCGACAACGACACCTTCGACGATGGCGACAGGATGTCCGCCTCGACGTTCATGCGGTACAGCGCGTCGTACCAGGGCCGCATCGCGTCGTTGTAGTCGAACGCCTTGCCGTCGGCATGCACCTTGAACGCGTCGAACCCCGCCTGCGCCGTGTTGCTGACATAGACCGCGACCCGGTTCTTCTTGCGCAGGTTGACCAGCTTAGGCCCGAGCCGCCGCAGGTCGGCGCCGATGGTCTTGACTTCCGCGTACACCTCGTTCGGCTGGTAGTCCTGCGACAGCACGCCACGCCAGTACGTCTCGACGGCATTGGCCGTCGTCGCCCAATGCCAGTACGAGACCATGTTCGCGCCGGACGCGAGATGGCTGAAGGCCTGCAGGCGCAGTTGGCCGGGGTAAGGCGTCCAGTGCGGGAAGCCTTGCGCTTCGGTTTCCATGATCAGGTAGTTCTGGCCGTTGCGCATCGAACGGGCCAGGTCGCCGCCGAAGGCGATTTCGACGCCGGTCAACCTGTCCTGGCTCGGGTGGTAGATGTCGATGCCGGCGACGTCGAGCGGCTGCGCCGCGTCCCAGTGGTTCACTTCCGGCTGCACGCCGTAGGAATGGTCTTTCCAGCCCAGGTCGAAGTTCTGCGTGATGAACTGGTCGCCGCGCGCATGCGCGCGCACGAGGCCTGCCTGCCAGGTCAGGTACGCCGTCACCAGGTCACGCTGAAAACCGGCGAAGGCGTTGGAGAGGCTCGCGTTGATGGAACCGTTCACGGACGGGAAATCGTCCCAGCTGTTGATGCGATTGCTCCAGTAATCCAGGCCGAACGCCTTGTTGAGCTGATCGAGGTCGGGGAACTTCTTGCGCATCGCCGCGACGAAAGCCCGTTGCACATTGGGGCCGCTCGTGGAGTAGGCCTTGGTTTCATTGTCGACCTGGTAGCCGATGACGGCGGGATTGTCCTTCACGTGGTCGACCAGCTTGACGATCACGCGTTCCGCCGCTGCCCGGAAATCCGGGTCGGTGATATCCATGTTCTGGCGCGGCCCGTAGTCGGCGCGGCCTTTCGGCGTGACCACCAGCACGTTCGGGTGCTTGCGCGCGAGCCAGGTCGGGATGGCGTAGGTCGGCGTGCCGATGATGACCTTGATGCCGGCCTTCTGGAAGGCGGCGAGCATGCGGTCCACGTGGGTGAAGTCGAACACGCCCTCGCTGCGTTCGAGCGTGCCCCACGTCGATTCGGCGATGCGCACGACGCTGATGCCCGCTTCCTTCATCATGCGCGCGTCCTCGTCGAGGCGGTCGACGGGCGTGTACTCGTCGTAGTAGGCGACGCCGAACAGGATCGTGTCCGGCAGTCTGGGGGCCGCGAGGGTGCCGCTGCACATGGCGCCCAGCGCCACCGCGGCGAGCGTGCGTACGAATCTTGCCATTGCATGTCTCCTGTTTTAGTTGCGTCATGTTATCCATAACACATCCGGGACGCAACTCGACAGTATGACTTTCGCTGCTCATCCGGCCACGCAGGCGTTGCCGGTGCCCGTGTAGCCCGCGCGCGACGAACCTGCCGGCCATCCGCCGCGGTCCCGCCGACACACATACGTAGGCTGCGCCGCCTCAAGCCCACCGGACGGTCGCCGCATACCATCGATCCCATACCATCGATCCACGACGTGCCCAGTGAATTTAGCCTATGTCTTCCGGCATTTTCCGCAAAAACATTACGTGTACATCAAGGTTTGTATCGCCCCATGCCCAACCGCTTCGTCTCGTTCCTGCAGCTGGCACGCTGGACCAGCGTCATCGTGACGCTGATGTACCACGTCCGCTTCCTGCTGTTCGTCGACTACGGGGACGTGCACGCGAAAACGGCCCTGTCGGCGGCGTTCTATTTCCTGACCGGGCTCGGCCATGAATCGTTCGCCGTCTTCTTCGTCCTCGACGGCATCGTGACGGGACGAGCACTGCAGCGCTATCCGCCCGGCGCTGCGGTCGCGCGGCGCGTGAGCGCGCTGTACCGGCTCCTCCTGCCCGGCCTGGTCATTGGCGCCATTTGCGACGTCATGGGTGTGCGGTTCCTCAACGGGTTCGGCCTGTACACGGCCTACCCGGCATTCAGCACGCTCACGCTCGGCTATGCGCCGCTGCTGGGAAACCTGTTGATGCTGCAACCCTTCTTCGTTCCCACGTTCGGCAGCAACGGCATGCTGTACCTGCTGTCCTATCTGTTCTGGTCGCTCATCCTGCTCGCCCTGTGCGCACGCGCGGCATGGCGCAGGCGGATCGTGCTGCTGGCGGCCGTGGTCGCGCTCGCGCCATCGTCATTCCTCGCCTGGGCCGCCATCTGGCTGACGGGCATTGCGGTCGTGTACGCGGGCGCGACGCGCGCCGCGCGGCCGCCACTGCCGGTCGCCATTGCCGGCGTCGTCGGCGCGCTGCTGCTGTCCAGATTCATCGGCGCCGACGCGCATTTGCTGCCGTCCCCGTTCGGCGCCTGGCTCATCGAGTGGAAATACGTGTTCGTCGGCGCGAGCTTCGCCGCCGTCGCCTGGGCCCTGTATCCGATCCACCCGCGGCACGACGGGGCGGTCGACGCGGCGGTCGACGGCGCGGCGCCGCAAACCGCGGCATTCACCTTCTTCTTCCACTTTCCCGTGATGATGCTGCTCGCCGCGGCCTCGTCGACATTCCTCGGCCAGCCTCTCATGCAGCAGCCGGCGCCCGCACGCTACGGCGAATTCGTCATCCTCGTCGCCGCCTGCGTGGGCATGACGGTGCTCGCCGTGCGCGCGGGCGCCAGCGCGATGGACGCCGTGGCCGGCCGCCGGCCAGACATCGCGGCCTAGCACGAAAGCACAGCGCCAGGCCGCGTTGCCGTGGCCTGGCGCTGGTCAACCTTGCTGCGTTCCTTATTTGCCCGACGATTTCCCCGGCGACGCCCGCATGCGCACCGCCAGCGCGGCCAGGCTCGAGCCGACGGCCAGGGCCACGATGCCGTTCCAGCCCCATGCGGCCAGCGCCTGGGCGCCGAGGGCACCGCCTGCGGCCATGCCGACGAACATCGTCGTCATCAGGATCGCGTTCAGGCGGCTGCGGGCTTCCGGTGCGATGCCGTAGACGATCGTCTGGTGGGCGATCAGCGTGGCTTGCACGCCCAGGTCGAAGCCGACGGTGGCCAGGGCCAGCAGCACGAGTTGCGCCTGCGTCGACAGGTGCGGCATGGCGAACATGGTGGCGAACGAAGCGACGCTCAGGGTGGCGCCGAGACGGGTGACCCACTGCGGGCCGCGGCGGTCGGCCAGGCGGCCGGCGAACGGGGCGGCCAGCGCGCCGACGGCACCGGCCAGGCCGAACGAACCGGCGGCGGCCGAACCGAGGTGGAACGGGGCGCCATGCAGCATCACGGCCAGCGTGGACCAGAACGCGGAGAAGCCGATCGCCAGCAGTCCCTGCGCCGTCGCGGCGAGGCGCAGGGCGCGGTGCTGCTTCCACAGCGCGGCCAGCGACGCGAGCAGGGCCGGATAGGCGACCGTACTCGTCGGCTTGAAGCCCGGCAGCCAGCGGGCCAGGATCGCGGTCGTCAGGCCGGCGACGGCGGCGGCACCGCCGAACACCGCGCGCCAGCCGAACGCCTCGGCGACGACGCCGCCGACGACGCGCGACAACAGGATGCCCAGCAGCAGCCCGGTCATGACGGTGCCGACGATGCGGCCGCGATGCTCGGCCGGGGCCAGCGTGGCGGCGGCCGGCACGATGTCCTGGGCGACGGTGGCCAGCAGGCCGACGGCGAGGCTCGCGCCCAGCAGCACGGCCAGGTTCGGTGCGGCGGCAATCGCCAGCAGCGCGGCGGCCAGCAGCAGCGATTTCACGACGATGATGGTGCGGCGGTCGAAGCGGTCGCCCAGCGGCGCCAGGAACAGCAAGCCGAGGGCGTAGCCGAATTGCGTCAAGGTCGGGATCCAGCCGACCGCCCGGTTGCTGGCGTGCAGGTCGGTGGCGAGTATCCCCAGCGTGGGCTGGCTATAGTAGAGCGCGGCGACGGACAGGCCGGTACTCGCGGCCAGCAGGAAGATCAGAGGTGAGGTCAGCCTCGTTTGGACCGGTACGGCAGTCGCGGCGGTGTGTGCGATGCTCATGGTTGTTGACTCCGTTGAGTGATGTTGCAGCGCATTATGAAGATCCGCAGCGTCGCCGTGTAGCAGCGGCAAGCGTCAAACTGTTATACGATATGCGTATGAGCACAGACTTTTCGAGTATCAATCCCTCTGCCGACCGTATGATGCTGGTCGAAACCTTCGTGCGCATCGTCGATGCCGGCAGCCTGTCCGCCGCCGCGCGGGCGCTCGCGACGACGCAGCCGACGATCAGCCGGCGCCTCAAGGCCCTGGAAAAATCGCTGGGCGTACGCCTGCTGCAGCGCTCCACGCACGCGATGAAACTGACGGACGACGGCATGCGCTGCTATGCCCGCGCGAAGGAACTGATCGCGGGATGGCAGGAATTCGAAAGCGAGATCCGGGGCGCCGTGGACGAACCGGTCGGGATGCTGCGCGTCGTCGCGCCGCACGCGTTCGGCCAGCAGCAGCTGGTGGCCCCGCTGGCCGAGTACCTGGCGCGCTATCCGCGCATGACGGTGGACTGGACCCTGCACGACCGCACGCCGGACTTCATCGGCGAGGGCATCGATTGCGCGATCCGCGTGGGCGACATTCCGGATCCGTCAGTCGTGGCGATCCGGCTGGGCGACGTGCCGCGCATCGTCGTCGGGTCGCCCGCCCTCCTCGACGGCCGCGCGCTGCCCGCCCATCCCGACGAGCTGGCGCGCCTGCCGTGGATCGCGGTCAGCAATTTCTACCGCGACGAAGTGACGCTGACCCATGCGCAGCACGGCGAGACCGTGCGCGTGGACATTCGCCCCCGCCTGTACACGGACAACCTGTACGCGATGCGCAACGCCGTCGTGCTGGGCGTGGGCATGGCGATCGGGTCGCGCTGGGCGCTGCGCGAGGAGCTGGAAGCGGGCCGGCTCGTGCAGCTCGTGCCGGAATGGCAGGCGGCGCCGCTGCCGATCTGGCTGATCTACCCGCCCGCGCGCTTTTATCCGGCGCGGCTACGCCGCTTCATCGACATCATGCGCGTGGCGGTGCCGCAGGCGTTCGGCATCGTCGCGCCGCCGGGGCGCTGATTTCGTCCCGGCGACCCATGATCCGGCGTGGCGTCCGGGACCATTCGCCCAATGGATGAATCGTGTTGCGCATGTGGTTCCCCTTCAGCGGGAAAAGCCCTGCGACCGCGGCGCGGCATCGTGGCGGATGCCCCACCACGGCAGGTAGGCGGTATTGCCGCCGCG
>NZ_JAXOFN010000034.1:0-3470 GCF_034420155.1 Massilia luteola | reverse complement strand
GGCACGGAACCACGGCTTGTCGTACTGGATCGGCCGCACCACCGCAGGCGGCACCACGAGCGTGGCCACCGGCTGCGCCTCGTCCGTCGTACCGGCCACGAGCACATTCTTGCCGAGGTGGTTGGCGTACGCGATGCCCAGCGCGACATTCGTCAGCGCCGTGCCTGCGCCCATCTCGCCGAGCGGCGCCGGCGTGTTGAACGCCTGCTTCATGAAGTCCAGTTCCGGCATCGCCTCGGTCACCGTACGCGCCAGCGCGGCGATGCGGTCGGATGCGGTGGCGGCGTTGTTGCTGGCGGCGTTGTTGGCATCGTGGATGACATAGCCGACGTCGGTCGTCTGCTTGCCGGCGTTGTGTGCCGCCTTTTCGACGGCGGCCTTCCATGCCTGGATGACGCGCGGCGGCTTGTCCTTGCCGCTGTCGAAGTCGGCGACCTTCGCGCTGGCAGGATAGCCGAGCCAGGCCAGCGGGGCGCGTTCCGTCTTGTAGTCGGGGCCGGCCAGGATCAGGAGGACCATGTTTTCGTTGATTTGCTCGTCCTTCGGCGGATAGCTCGGCGCGTCCCAGTTCATGACCCAGACGGTTTCCTTCGGATGTGCCTGCAGGTAGTCGAGTGCTGCCGATAACGAAGTGAATCCGACGTTGGCGCCGCCAGGGGTCACACGAACGTCGGGTGGGGTGCTGCGGGTCCAGGAGTTGGGAAAGCCAGCTTGGCCGATGTCGAAGTTGTCGATGATGATCTCGCGCGCCGCATTCGCCGCGCGAGCCGGATCCAGCCTGCCCGCCGGGATTGCGTACTCCACGTGGATGCCGGCCAGTTCTCGCCAAGTGGACTTGTTCTTGACGTCGTGTGCGTTATAGAAGTAGTTGGAATCCATAAAGTAGATGTCCCTGTACAGGTTCACTAACTTATTGAAATATTTCCAATGAAAGTCCTCGAAACTGTCCCTACCTCCGTCTGGATCCGCGATAGCTGCGATGGCTTGGAGCTTGGTAAAGATCCGCGGTTCCGCTTTCACCATATCGTCATCCGGATTCGGTTTCACTAGACCCAACGTCCACAGAAGCTGCCATTCGGTCGGGTAGTCCATGCGCTCAAGCGGGTTCAGCCACTGCAAACCGACGACCTGGGCCATGTAAGGCCGTACAAGCGGGGAATCCTGCCGCGTGCCCGAAACCGCTTCCGCGTAGCCGGGGCGGGCCATCAGTGCCATCGTGATGCCGAACGTGAACGTAGCAAAGGCACTCATGCATTGCCGAACGCCTGGAGCAACTTGGCACAACGGGATGCCTGAAGCAAGCCGCGTGGCGAACAACGACCGGCGCTTAGCCACGGCCGCTCGTACCCACGGTCGATATCAGCTTGGCGCCGCAACTCGTCGCGTGGCCGTCGAACGCGACCGGCACACCATCGATCAGCACCTGCGGGTCGCCCTCCGCGATCACGCAACTGTCGTGGCCGCGGATCGGGCACAGGCAGCGGTCGCCCTTGCGCGCGACCGCGACGCCGAGCACCTTGCTGTTGGGAGATGCGGTGATGACCTTGCCGCCGTGCGAGGTCGGGTCGTTCAAGCGGATGACGTTGCGCATGCGGTGCCTCTTCAGCGGGAATAGCCCTGAGTCTTGTCTTTGACATCGTGACGAATGCCCCACCAAGCCAGATGGGCCGTATTCTCGCCGCGTGCCCGGAACCAGGGCTCGTCGGGACGAATCGGCCGCACGACGGCCGGTGGCACCACGACAGTTGCGATGGGCTCGGCCTGGTCGGTCGTGCCGGCAACGAGCACGGTCTTGCCGATATGGTTGGCGTACGCGATGCCCAGCGCGACGTTCGTCAATGCCGTGCCCGCGCCCATCTCGCCGAGTAGCGCCGGCGTGTTGAACGCCTGCTTCATGAAGTCCAGTTCCGGCATTTCTTCGGTCACGGTACGCGCCAGCGCGGCGATGCGGTCGGATGCGGTGGCGGCGTTGTTGTTGTTGGCGTCGTGGATGACGTAGCCGATGTCGGTCGTCTGCTTGCCGACGTTGTGCGCCGCCTTTTCAACGGCGGCCTTCCATGCCTGGATGACGCGCGGCGGCTTGTCCTTGGTGCTGTCGAAGTCAGCCACCTTCGCGCTCGCTGGATAGCCGAGCCAGGCCAAGGGTGCGCGTTCCGTCTTGTAGTTGGGACCAGCGAGGATCAACTGCACCATGTTTTCGTTGATCTGACGGTCTTTCGGACGGCCTGGCGCATCCCAGTTCATGACCCAGACCGTTTCCGTAGGATGGGCTTGCAGGTAGTCCAGTGCGGCCGACAGCGAGGTGAAGCCGGCGTTGGCGCCGCCCAGGGTGATGCGCACGTCGGGGGGAGTGCTGCGGGTCCAGGAGTTCGGGAATGCTGCCAGACCGATGTCAAAAGCATCAATGATTATATCGCGCGTGGCTGTTGCAGCGGCAGTAGGAACAAGTTTTCCTTCCGGGAGAGCATATTCAACGTGGATTCCGGCCAGTTCGCGCCAAGTCGATTTATCCTTAACGTTGTGTGCATTATAAAAGTAATTAGAATCCAAGAAGTAAATATCACGATAGGGAATCACAAGCTCATGCAAATATTTCTCATGATACCCTTCAAAAGTTTCCTCTCCGTCATTGCCGACTGCGATAGAGCCAATAGCCTGTAGCTTTCCGTACTTCTCGGGCTTAGTGCGAACCATATCGTCATTTTTGTTTGGCCCCACTAAACCAAGTGTCCAGAGCAGTTGCCACTCGGTCGGATAATCCCGACGCTGCAAGGGATTCAACCATTGCAGTCCCACTACCTGGGCCATAAACGGATCGGTTTTCTGTGTCGCTACCACAGACCTTTGTGACGCCTCAGCACTCACCGGACGAGTGAAAAAAACAGTCAGGACTCCAAACGCCAGCACAGCAAATGCGGCCGGCACGGCGAACAATCGCAGCGCGACGTCCGGGACAGAGACCATGACCGACATGAGCCGGCGCTTAACCACGGCCGCTCGTGCCCACGGTCGACATCAGCTTGGCACCGCAGCTCGTCGCGTGGCCGTCGAACGCGACCGGCACACCATCGATCAGCACCTGCGGGTCGCCCTCCGCGATCACGCAACTGTCGTGGCCGCGGATCGGGCACAGGCAGCGGTCGCCCTTGCGCGCGACCGCGACGCCGAGCACCTTGCTGTTGGGAGATGCCGTGATGACCTTGCCGCCGTGCGAGGTCGGGTCGTTCAAGCGGATGACGTTGCGCATGCGGTGCCTCTTCAGCGGGAAAAGCCCTGCGACCGCGGCGCGGCGTCATGACGGATGCCCCACCACGGCAGGTAGGCGGTATTGCCGCCGCGGGCACGGAACCACGGCTTGTCGTACTGGATCGGCCGCACCACCGCAGGCGGCACCACGAGCGTGGCCACCGGCTGCGCCTCGTCCGTCGTACCGGCCACCAGCACATTCTTGCCGAGGTGGTTGGCGTACG
>NZ_JAXOFN010000033.1:0-56116 GCF_034420155.1 Massilia luteola | reverse complement strand
GGAAATCAGATACCTAAAAACGCTCGGAGGCAACACATGGATGGAAACCAAGCGATCGCGGCGGGCGCTGCGCTGTCGGCGTTCAGTCACAATGCCCAGCACGACCGCCTGATGCGCCTGGACTTCCCCCTCGATGATGGACCGGAAGCGATCCTTCTGCCGAACCGGATGACCGCGCGCGAAGAAGTCTCACGCTGCTTTCGCGTCGAAGCCGAACTCCTGTCGGACGACGCCCGAATTCCCCTGAAGGCGATGATGGCCAGGATGGTGACGATTTCCGTCGTGCGCGAAGACGGCTCTCTGCGTTACTTCAACGGCTACGTCACCGAATTCCGCTTCGTGCGCGCCGACGGCGGTTTCGCGTTCTACCGCATGGTGCTGGAACCGTGGCTGGCATTCACCAGGCTGCGCAAGGACAACGTATCGTTCCACGGCAAGAGCGTCATCGAACTGACCGAACTTACCTTCGCCCATTACCGCCAGGCCGACTGGCGGACGCACATCATCGACGACGATCCGCGGCTGACCTGTGCGAACCAGTACGACGAGACCGACTACAACCATTTGCATCGCCGCTGGGAGGCACTTGGGCTGATGTATTGGTACGAGCACCGGGCCGATGGACACACGCTCTGGCTCACCGATAGAAGCACGCTCGTGCAACCGATCGATCCGACCGGGAGCGACGATTCCGCCGCAATTCCGTTCCGCGACAAGGCCGGCTCGCTCGAAGACGATGGCATCCGCGAATGGAGCCCCGTGCGCCGCATCGGTTCCGGCCAGACGACCCTGGCCAGCTTCGACTACAAGAACCCGATTGTGCAGCGTTCGACCGCCGAATCCCTCAACAACCAGGGCGACGTCTATCCATACGAGGTCTACGAAAACACTGGGTCGTACGGTTTTCGCACCCACGACGACGGCGAAAAGCTCGCCTACCGGCGCATGGGCGAGCGCGACGCGAACACCCAATATTTCGAAGCGCGCGGCAACGATCGGACCGCCCAGCCGGGCCGGTTCTTCAAGCTCGGCGGCCACTTCAGCGCCGAGCTGCAGGCCGCCAGGTGGGACGAGGCGCCGCACCCCAGCATCGCCGACCGGGACTACCTGATCCTGTCCGTCGACCACGAGGCCAGCAACAACTACCAGGCCGGACCGGGCGCGCCGTCGAACTACGAGAACACGTTCCGCTGCGTGCGCAAAGATATTCAGTGGCGCCCGGGCCGCAACTACAACAGCCAGCCCTGCACCTATCCCGGCATCCAGACAGCCATCGTCGTCGGACCTGACGGGGCCGAGATCCACACCGATGGCTACGGGCGCGTCAGGGTCCAGTTCCACTGGGATAGGCTGGGCAATTACGACGAGAACAGTTCTCCTTGGCTTCGCATCATGTCGCCCGGCGCGGGCAGTCGGTTCGGAAATATTCGCCTACCGCGGGTCGGCGAGGAAGTGGCGGTGGTCTTTCTGGACGCGAACATCGATCACCCGGTCATTCTTGGTGCGCTGTACAACTACACGCACATGCCGCCGTGGAAGTTGCCGGGACAGCAGGCCTTGTCCGGGCTGCGGAGTCGGGAATTGCAGGGAGGCGAAGGCGGCAGGCGCGGCAATCACCTGATCCTTGACGACACGGCCGGGAAGATCCAGGCGCAGTTGAAAAGCGATCATCAGTGCAGCCAGTTGTCGCTGGGCCATATTACCCGCATCGAAGATACAAACGGACGCAAGGATGCCCGCGGGGAAGGCTGGGAGCTACGGACTGACGGCCACGGCGTCGCGCGCGCTGCCAAAGGTATGCTGCTCACCACCGAACCGCGCAACAATGCCGTTCTACACAGCAAGGACATGGGCGAAACTGTCGAGCGCCTGTCTGCGGCCGGAGATATTCACGAGAATCTGGTGGAAACGGCCAGACTGAACAGTGCGCAAGAGTCGCCGACACAGCAGGGCGCCATAGTCGAAGTCATCAAGAAGCAAAATAACGGTATCAAGGGTAGCGGAACTAACGACGCCAAGTTTCCGGAACTGGCCGAGCCGCACTTAGTACTGTCCAGCCCGGCCGGCATCGCGACCTCCACGGTTCGTTCGACGCATATCGCCAGCAATGAGAATACCGCGCTTACCACTGGCCGCAGCCTGTCGATCGCCAGCGGAGACAGCCTGTTTGCCAGCGTTCGTCAGACCTTCCGCTTGTTCGTACACAAGGCCGGCATAAAACTAGTTGCCTCGGCAGGAAACATCGACATGGAGGCGCTGTCGGACAGCATCAACCTTCTTGCCAAGCTAAACATTACACAAAGCGCCAATACGATCACCATTACCGCCAAAGAAGACGTAGTGATCAATGGCGGAGGAAGCTATGTGAAGTTCTCTGCCGGTGGAATTGAACATGGCACCAATGGCACCTTTGTCGCGCATGCGGCGACGCACAGCTTCGTTGAGGCCAAGACCATGGACGCCAAAGTATTGATCCCTAGGCAGGGCGGTCACGATCCAAAAGGTTCTTTTATCTTCTCGGCATAAGCGAGCGGTGCAATTAAGATGATCATTACCTATCCCATCAACATTCCGTACACCAAGGGCAGTGAGCAACGAGTAATGCCCGGTGCGATATTCAACAATAGCGAAATCCTGAGCGGCACCTACCCAATGGGAAAGAACCGCTTTTGGCACGGCGGTGTGCATGTGCACCCAAGCGACCGCGCCACGGCAATCCGGGCAATCGCCGACGGAGAAGTGATCGCCTACCGCTACGACGAGACCGACTCCACAGACCTCTATTTCGACAAGATGCCGTATTCGCGTAGCTTCGTCCTGCTCAAGCATGAAACTGAACTCGGCCAGACTACGCTCGGCACCGCGAAGCTGACTTTTTACTCGCTCTACATGCACCTGCGCGCGTGGGGCGAAGTCAAGGGCAAGAGCGGTACGGATGCGGTGAACTTCCTAAGAAAAGCTGTAGCGGAACATGCACAACTTGATGCGAATGGCCAACCAGTGCTGGGCAAACACAAACGCCCCGTCGTAGATAAAGCCCATGTCGAATTCGTCGTGCCGACTGTTGACGGTGCCTGCCATTGCGGCAGCGGTTATCAGCGCGTGCAGCGCGGCGATATCCTGGGCTACTGCGGTTGCATTCCCGACAATATGACCACGCCATCACGGGGCATCCATTTCGAAATTTTTTTGGACGACGTGGCTTTCCTCGACAACGCAATGAAAACGGTGTGGGGTCGCTGTGTTCTCACTAGCGAACTGAGCGTATTGAGGGAACTGCAAATCAAGGAAGTGATTGCCGTGGATCCCGCCAAGCCGCTGACTGTCGCCAATGACGAATCGGGCGACGGCTACAAAAAAGTCTCCGTCGGTAAGCATTCCTATTGGGTGAGCGACGACCAAATCACCAGCTTCGAAGTTGATGTGCCGCCCCTCAAGAACAAAAGGCAGACAATCAAGCTAACGCAGCACCACGCGAATACCGGGGAACTGCGCTGCTACACGAAAAATCCGAGCAAGAACCGCAAAACCTTGCCCAAAGGCACGCTGATCATTCCTTGGGTTGATCCATGGATGAAAGTTGGCGAATTCCGGGAAGAAAGAATTGACGGCAAAAACTGGGTCCAACTGTACATGCCTAGCACGAACGAATTGTATTGGACCGAAAAGTGCACACTTCATTACAGCAGCGACGCCGACTGGCCAGATTTTCACAAATTTGAGGAGCATGGTCTGTTCAGCAGGGACGGCTTCATTGACGACGGCGGCATCCGGACGCTATGCGATGCTTACGAAAAAGACCGCGCGACCAAAAATCTCGGCGCATTGGACACCGACGAAGACAAGCTGCGGCACCTGATCACTTGCCACCCGACCGAATGGAGCAACCAAGACATTGCGAAGCGCTTTGGGCGAGTCACACAAGAAGATGTTGGCGCGGCCAAACTGACACCCGAGCAATTCACCAAGCTGACCGCGCATATTGAACGGCTAACATTTTGGGAGCAAGTGCCGGGTTTACCTGCTGCAACTACGGTATGGCATGTTCACCCCGTAAGGTTTATTGAACAACTGGCGAAATGCATGTGGCTGTCAAAAAATGAGCTGGAACTGATTTATCCTGAAAAGAGCGCATCAGGTGAGGCGATCAGCCATGGTACGACGGCTGAAGTGCGGGAGAAGTATCGTGTCGATATCAACAAGTGCTGCTACCGCTATGGTGTCAATTCACGGCTGCGTCAAGCTCACTTCTTCGGTCAGGGCGCAATCGAAAGCAGGAGCCTGAACCTGATGGTGGAAACTTCTTCAGGCACTCAATATGAGAATAAACATAATCTCGGCAACTACCAGCCTGGCGATGGCTTTCGCTTTAAGGGGCGTAGTTTCAAACAATTAACTGGTCGCTACAATTATTCAGAATATTGGTGCTTCAAGGGATGGCTGAAAAAAGGCAAGGATTTCGATGTGGGCTGGGAGCACGACCCAACTAAACGTTACCCGAAGATCGACAACCCTGAAAGAGTGATCGAGAGCACTTTCAATTGCATTGACGCCGGATGCTGGTACATCACCGTATTCCGGCACAACACCGTGGCCGCCATGGATCAGGACGATGTCATTAAAGTTACCGAAGCCATCAATGGCGGAGATAATGGCCTAGAGGAACGCACAGAATTCACCAACCGGATAAAGAGGATTCTTTTATGAGAGCGTTAGTTTTGACAGTATGCATAGCGATGTCATCCTGGGGCTCACAGTCGCAAGCGGCGGCAGCGGTTAATTATAACGTCCGTGACAGCAAGCCGATGAAAGATGTCTCGATTCAAATAGTGTCGTTCGACGCGCTCGCCGGCTTGGACCAAAACGCTATCAAAAAGATCAATACAACGTTGATAGCTGCATCTGCTTCGTTCGGCAAGGAAGCAAAGAAATGTGGCGCCGCCGCTCAAGGTCACCCATGGGGATACGAATTAGCGCTAGAAAAGGTCCTTCGCTCTGAAAAATATCTAAGTGTAGTTTTTGACAAGTCGACCGTGTGCGCAGGGTCGCCAGATATAGAGAAAGAAGCGCGTGTTTTTTCGCTCCCAACTGGCGACCTTGTTCCAGCCAGAAATTTATTTAAGCAGATTTTCCCAACCACCAAACTCATTATCGGCGCGTCACCTAACAAAGAATTGATTCGACTCGACGACGAAATGGCCGAGACCATGATCGACGACAGCAAAGAGATATTAAAAATTTACGACAGCCGATGCGATTTTTTCCTGAAGAATACCTCGTACCGAATTTGGATGGATGGGAAAAATTTAATTCTTTTCCCTGAATTCATACAGCCTGAATCTTTCTGCCAGAAAGAATATTTAATCCAGCTCGAGGATTAAATTGCACGGTCAGGGCTATCGTGGCCCAACGATCCGACGGATCACCGCAGTAAGATGATCAGCCGTTCGCCACCGCTTGGTATGGATAGGAAACCCATCTCACAACTGGTCATCGCCATCGGCGGCGAAGCGGCCAAAGAGATTTTTGATTCCTCTACTCTAACGGTAAGGTGACATGCAGCGCCGAGCCGGGAGAATGTTTGCGGAGCAAAGAAAAAGTGGTCTGCATCTGCCAGCCGCGTAGCAACTATCGCTGTTTCTTGATGTGAATCTACGAACTGGCGAAAGAATTTCTGGTGTGGGTCGCTAAAGCGTCCGCTCGGCCACCTTCAACCGGCGCCAGCCCGGATGTGCAAAGCGGGAACCGGGACCGCTGCGATACCGGACTCAAATTCAGCCAGCCGCTCGATAACCGACGGATTCTTTGCATACCGTTTCTTCAGTCGCGCGAGTTCCTTGTCCGTTCCCTTGGACAGCTTTTGTATTTCACGATTCACCTCCCGCATGCGCCGCTTTTCATTGAGGTCGGGTATTTCGCCGCGCATGTGATCGCACCCTTCGAGCCGGTCAACGAAATGTTGCACACCACCAGGCATCGATTCGTATGCCAGCAATCGCTACATCGGCATGGGCATCGGCAAGTAAAAGCCGAGCAGCAGTTTTCGCATCTCATCCTCCAATCGAAAGATGACTATACCCACATCAGCCGCTCTTCTTCTTATTCGCCATAAACGTCCGCGCATAAAACCCCAGCGGCTTCTTCGCCACCCAGTCGATGAACGCGCGAATGTCGTCATCGCCCCGCAGCGCCTCCCACGTGTAGTAGGCGCGCAGCAATTCGCGTTCGGAAAAGGTCGCGTGGATCTTGCGATGGCAGATCTTGTGGATCGGGTATTGCTCCCTGCCCTTCAGCGATTTCGGGATCAGGTGATGCCGGTCGATGTTGACTGTGCCGAGCGGCCGGCCGCACAGCGGGCACGGGCCGTCCGCCGCGGGCGGTTCGGGAATATCGGGGAGAAAGGGACGGCGCGCCATGGATCTCATATCGGGGCGGCCGCGCCCGTTTCAAAGCGCCATCAGCCGCGCACGCGCGCCGCGATGGCGTCGCCGACCTCGACCGTCGTCGCCGTGCCGCCCAGGTCGCCCGTGCGCGGGCCGCTCTTAAGGACGTCTTCGATCGCGGCCACGATGGCGTCGTGCGCCTCGCCGCAGCGCGGGTCGGGGTCGGTGCCGGCGGCGAGGAATGCGAGCATCATCGCGCCCGACCAGATCATCGCGATGGGATTGGCGATGCCCTTGCCGGCGATGTCCGGCGCGGAGCCGTGCACGGGCTCGAACAGCGACGGGAACGTGCGGTCCGGGTTCAGGTTGCCGGACGGCGCCAGGCCGATCGTGCCCGTGCAGGCCGGGCCGAGGTCGGACAGGATGTCGCCGAACAGGTTCGACGCCACGACGACGTCGAAGCGGTCGGGCTGCAGCACGAAGCGGGCCGTCAGGATGTCGATGTGCTGCTTGTCGACCGTCACCTGCGGGTAGTCGGCGTGGACGGCGTCCGCGCGGCCGTCCCACCACGGCATGCTGATGGCGATGCCGTTCGATTTCGTCGCGACGGTGAGGTGACGGCGCCGGCGCGCGTTGGCCAGTTCGAAGGCGTAGCGCAGCACGCGGTCGGTGCCGTGGCGCGTGAACACGGATTCCTGGATCACCATCTCGCGCTCGGTGCCCGGGAACATCACGCCGCCGAGGTTCGTGTACTCGCCTTCCGTGTTTTCGCGCACGACGAAGAAGTCGATGTCGCCCGGCTTGCGGCCGGCCAGCGGACACGGCACGCCTTCGAACAGGCGCACCGGACGCAGGTTGATGTACTGGTCGAATTCGCGCCGGAACTTGAGCAGCGAGCCCCAGAGCGAGATGTGGTCCGGCACGAGCGCCGGCCAGCCGACGGCCCCGAAATAGATGGCATCCATCTCGGACAATTGTTCCTTCCAGTCGGGTGGCATCATCTCGCCGTGCTGGATGTACCAGTCGCAACTGGCCCACGGAAAATGCGTGAACTCCAGGTGCAGGTCGAAGCGTTCGGCCGCGGCCGCCAATACCTTCAAACCTTCCGGCAGGACTTCCTTGCCGATGCCGTCGCCGGCAATCGCGGCGATCTTGAAACGTCGTGTCATTGTTTTCTTTCTTGAATGGTGCGGCTCACACGGCCGGCGCCGCGACGACGAGGCGCGAGAAGCTTGCCACGCTGGCCGCGAACGAAAACGCGGCGGCGATCCCGAGGGCGATCCACGGTCCGCGCACGTGGGAGATGGTAAGGCAGAACGCGACGAGCGCGGCGCCCGTTGCCTGCCCCGTCAGGCGCGCGGTCGCGACCATGCCGCTGGCGCTGCCGCTGCGGGACGCCGGCGCGCTGCCCATGATCGCCTTCACGTTGGGCGCCTGGAAGAAGCCGAACCCGATGCCGCACACGGCCATGCGCCAGCCGATGTCGAGGGCGGACGGCGCCGCCGGCAAACGCATCATCGTGACCAGGCCGGCCGCGAGAATCATCAGGCCGATGCCGCCCAGTAATCCCGGCGAATAACGATCGGAGAGCCGTCCGGCCACGGGCGCCATCACGCCGACGAGCACGGGCCACGGCGTCATCAGGAAGCCCGTCTCGACGGGCGAGCGGCCCAGCGTCGTCTCGAAGAAGAACGGCAGCGCGACGAAGGCGAGCGCCTGCGCGGCGAACGTGCAGACGGCGGTGACGGTCGACAGTGCGAACAATGGCCGGCGGAACAGATCGACCGGCAACAATGGCGCCGGATGCCCGCGCTCGCGGCGCAGCAGCAGGCCGAAGAACACGAGCGCGACGAGCGCCTCGGGCAACAGCGTCTTCATGTCGACGCGGTGCGCGGCATCGCCCAGCGCCAGCACGGCCATCGAGAACGCGACGACGTTGTAGATGCCCGCGACACGGTCGACACGGTGGCTGGCACGGCGCGTGTCCGGCAACACCTTGCGCGCCATAAAAAACGCGACGATGCCCGGCAACACGTTAATGCCAAACAGCCATTGCCACGACGACGCAGCGAGAATGATGGACGCCAGGCTCGGCCCGAGCGCGAAGCCGATCGCGACGACGAGCGCGTTGTTGCCGAATCCGCGTCCGTGCAGCCGGGCCGGATACGTGGCGCGCAGCAGTGCCGTGTTGACGCCCATGATGGCGCTGGCGCCGAGGCCCTGGAACAGGCGCGCGACGATCAGCACGGGCAGCGACCACGCGAGCGCGCACGCGAGCGAGGCGAGCGTGAACAACGCCATCCCGGCGACGTAGACGCGGCGGTAGCCGATGGTCTCGCCCAGCGCCGCGATCGGCAGCAAGGTGGCGACCATCGCCAGCTGGTAGGCATTCACGATCCACACGGAATCGGCCGGCGTGGCGTGCAATTGCTCCGCCATCGCGGGCAGCGCGGTGTTGGCGATGGCGGTGTCGAGCGCCGACATGCCCACCCCAAGCGCGAGGGCGAAGATGGCCCAGATACGCGGCCCCGGGGGCAATCCGTCCTGTTCGAGAATTGTTGTATTGACTGTTGCTTGCATGCTCGATCCTGACGGCAAAGGATCGATTGTAGGCCTGTTGGGCGAAGCCTGCAGGGCCGCCTCCGTTTGCATACGGCCCGTATTCACAGGCGATTCGACGAACCGGCCAGGTTCGACCGGCGCGCGCGACGTCAGCAGCCGCCCGCTTTCACGCATTCGACGGCTAGCCCGAACAGCGGCCGCAACCGCGTACCGAAGACGTTGCCGGTGAACGCGGCATGGCGCGCGTCTTCGGCCTGTGCGAGATACCAGGCGCCGAGCACGATGAGCAGCAGGGGCACGCCGAGCGGTTTCGGATTGACGCCGGCGCGACGAGGGAGAGCCGAAGAAGCCAGAGTGGACATCGGGGAACGAGCGATGGATGACGTAAGTCGTTATTTTCGCTCGTTTTTTGTTTCCTGCCGGCGAACGCCGGGAAAACGAAAAAGCCGCGCAGTGAGACACACGCGCGGCCTTTTGACATTCTGGCTCCCCGACCTGGACTCGAACCAGGGACCTGCGGATTAACAGTCCGTCGCTCTACCGACTGAGCTATCAGGGAATTGAGGCCGCATTATAACGGCTCAGCCTTGCGGCATCAAGAGCGCATGTTGCGACGCCGTGTGGAAATCGCGCCAGACGCGGTTGATGTCGCTGTCCGCGCGCGCCGCGAAGAGGCCGCAGTACGGGTACAGCGTGTCGACCGCGTGGCGCGACGCCGCCACCCATTCCTGCGCCAGCGCCTGCATCTGCGCGGCCTGTTCGTCCGCAACGCCGGCGCCGGCGCAGACGTCGGCCCAGCACGCATCGAGCAGAGAGTAGAAACGGCCGCGCACCTCCATCAGGCGGCCGCGCGCGCCATCCAGCGCGGCGCGCACGGCCGGCACCTCGATCAGCGGCCCGTTGTGCCCGCCGAAGCGGTTGCGCCGGCGCGCGATGCAGTCGGCGGCGAGGTCGACGAAGTGCGCCGCCATGCCGGCCACGTTCGCCGCGAGCGTGACGAAGGCGAACGGCAGGAACGGGAAGCGGTACAGCGGCCCTTGCGCGCACGCGGCGGCCGGGTCGATGACGAAGCCGTGGTCGGCGTGGACCCACGCGGCGCGGATGCGGTAGGCGTGCGAGGCCGTCGCCCTCAGGCCGATGCTGCGCCAGCGCGGCACGATCTCGACGATGTCCCTGGGGACGACGAAGGCCAGCATGCGCGGCTGGCCGTTCGCGTCCAGCAGCGGCACGCCGTTCGCGCGCAGGTATGCGTTGAACGTGAAGTGGGTCGCCATCGGCGCGCCGCTCGCGTAGTCCCACTCGCCGTCGATGCGCCAGCCGTCGCCCTCGCGGTCCGCGTGGCCGGTCGGGGCGCCGCTGCCGGCGAGGCAGGCGCGCGGCGTGGCCAGGATGGCGCGCGCCAGGTACGGCGGCAAAAAGCCGGCGAACCAGCCGGCGCCGGCGCACAGGGTGACGGTCCAGCCGACGCTGCCGTCGATGCGCGCGATCGCTTCTTCCAGGCGCACGACGTCAGGCAGCGGCCGCTCGTCCCCGCCGACGGCGCGCGGCGCCAGCATGCGCAGCCAGCCGCGGCGGTGGATGAGGGCCTGGTGGACCGGATGCAGCCAGCCGTCCGCATCGGCGGCGGCGGCGTGGCGGGCGATGCGGGCGGCGTCGCGCGCAGGAAGTGGAGACAAGATGGACATCGTGACGGGCGCGGAAGTGGAAAAAGACCGCGCATCGGTGACATGCGTACGCGGCTTTGCGGATTCTAGCGCCCCGGCACGGGGTCGGGCCACATGAGATTGCGCGTGCTCAGGGCGCCACCTGCCAGTTGGCGTATTCGGCCAGGTAGGGTTCGCCGCTCCGGCCGTCGCGATAGGCCGTCTGCGCGCCGCCGATGGTCGTCGGATTCCACGGCCCCGAACCGAACGCGATGTGCTCGCCCAGCACCGAGTTCCGGACGATCATCTTACCGATGGCACCCGGGCCGTCGTCCCACTGGCGCGCAAAAAACACGCTGGCGGGCTGCGTCGCGGCGTCGGCCAGGAATACGCAGCCGTCGAACAGGAAGCCGTAGGGCTGCGACGCCAGCGTGGACGGCGCGGCGATGTAGCCGCCGGCCGGCTTGCGCACGCCGGTATAGCGCACCGCCACCCCCTCGAACACGCCGACGCCGGGACCGAAGATGAAGTCGACGTCGCCGCCGATCTCGCCGCCCGTGAAATAACTGCGCTTGCCGCTGTTGGACAGGTACAGCGTGTCCTGTTTGCTCAGCAGCCGGGTGTTGTCGAACTGGACGCGGTCGGCCTTGTCGATCATGACGGCCAGCGCCTGCCCGTTGCCCGCGTCCGTGTTCTGGAACGTCAGGTTCGCGGCCTGGAACCCGTTGTTGCGCACGCGGATCGCCGTCGAGCATTCCTTGCCGACCGCCGTCGTCTTGCGCGAACACGCCTTGTACAGCGCGGCGGCATCGCCGTTGCCCGCATACGTCGCGGCGCTCACCAGCGCGTTGTAGCTCGCGCCCGGGCTGTTCTGGTTCAGGGGGCTGGTCACCACGACCCTGGACGCGTCGGCCTCCGTGCTGTACAGGGTGACCGGCGTGGCGGTGTTGGCCACGACCAGCAGCTCCGGGTAGGTGCCCGGCATGACGCGGATGGCGACGCGCTCCTTCGTCACGGTGCTCGCGGCGTTCAGGGCCGCCTGGATGGTCGTGAAGTTGCCGCTGCCGTCCGGCGCGACCGTGAAGTCCGGCACGATCCGGCCCGTGTCGACGTGGCCGGCATTCACCGCCTGCGGCGCCCAAGAGTCGGCGCCGGCGAGCGCCCTGGCGACCGTGTAGCCGGCGGCCTGCGCGTCGCTCAGGAACGGGCGCCTGGCGTTGGCGACCGCGTCCGGGTCGATGGCGAGCCTGCCGGCGCCGGAATAGGTCAGGTTGTGCAGCTTCAGGGCCGCGGCCGACGTGGCGCGCTTGTACGGATAGGTCGGCGTCCAGCCCAGCTCGTTGGTATAGGGGCCGACCGTGAAGTGGCTCGCGGCGGCCGCGGCGGTGGCCTTGGTCCAGTTGGCTTCCAGCGCGGCCCTGGCGGCCGCTTCGAGGTCGGCGGACGCGTGTACGCCGTTGATCCAGGAACCGACGTCCTTGAACTGGTAGCCGTTCGCATTCGCGATGACCCGGGACGCGGTGGCGTTCGGCCCGCTGATCTCGAAGACATTACCTTCGGACAGGATCTTCGATTCGGCGCCCATGCCGATGAAATAGCTGAGCCGGTAATCCGCGGCGGCGGTGTCGCCCTTGTAGTAGTTGTTGTAGACGTGGATGCGGCCGAAGCGGGCGCGCGGCGCGCGCTGCACGGAGTTTTCCCAGACGTCATTGCTGAACGTGAGGTGGTTGTAGTCACGCTCCTTGTAGCCGTTCTGGTCGCCCGAGCCGCCCACCATATTGGTCTTGTCGTGGTTCCGGAAGACCGTGTACGAGATGGTGACGTAGTCCGAGCTGTCCTCGATGTCGATCAGGCCGTCGTGCCGCTGCACTTCGCTGGTGACGCCGTTGATCGTCACGACCTCGGCCGAATCGAAGTGCGCGCCGTCGCTCAGCGTGCAATGGTCGATCCACAACTGCTTGCCGGTCACGACCGAGATCGCCTTGTAGCTGGAATTCCACTCCTTGCCGTTCCAGTTGGCGGTGAGGTCCTGCGGCGCCTGGAATTCCAGGTTGCGGATGACGATGTTCCTGGTCGCATTGACGGAGAAGTAGCCGTCGATCAGCTTCGCGTCCGTGCCCACGCCGAGGATCGTCGTGTTGGAGGGGATGATGGCCTGGATCTGCGCCTTCTGGTAGCGGCGCAGCGTGCTGCCCGCCGAGCTCAGCGCCGAGATCCGGGCACGCTGTGCGATGGCCGCGGCGTCGCCCTGCGCCACCCTGGCGTTCAGCGCCGCCATGTAGGCCGTGTCCAGGCTTTGCAGGTAGAGGTTCCAGTCCCACTTGGCCGCGGTGGCATTGAGCGTCTTGTAGTAGGCCTCGTCGGCCCGCCTGCCGTTGCCGAGGTCGGTACCGTAGATGGTGCCGGCGACGTAGACGATCTTCGGTTCGGCCTTGGCCGCCGCCGGATTCAGTGCGTAGGTGGGACTGTTGACGTTGGCCAGCGCGGCGTTCAGCTCTGCCCAGTCGTGGACGACATACACGTTGCTGGCCGGCGCGCCCGCGCCGCCCGTCGTGCCCTCGCCCTGCGAGGCCCAGCCGCTGACCGTCGTGGACTGCACCGGCATGTGCGGGATCGCCGGGGTGGCGGGCATGGCGGGCGTTGCCGGCGTACCCGGTCCGCCCGGCGTGGCCGGGGTGGCGGGCGTCGCCGGCGTCGCCGCAGGGACGGTGGACACGCTGGCCGCCGTCACCGCCTGCGCGCCGTGGCTCTCCGGTTCGCCGCCGCCGCCGCCGCACCCCTGCATCAGCATCGCGACGGCGAGCGCGCCGACGCCCGCCCCGCGCACCCGCCAACCTCGCTCGAACCCGATCGACTGCATGTCCATCTCGCCTCCTCATCGTTGGTATTGGTCGAGCCAGTTTAGCTGCGGTCGGACCAAAGATGAGAAACGTGGCCAAAAACATAATGCCGTCGGTTGGATTTCACAATGTCGGCATGCGCATCGCGCAGCACGGCGCCGGAAATAAGAAAGGCCGCTTCTGCAAAGAAGCGGCCTTCCGGAATTCTGGCTCCCCGACCTGGACTCGAACCAGGGACCTGCGGATTAACAGTCCGTCGCTCTACCGACTGAGCTATCAGGGAATTGAGGCAATATTATAGCAGGAAATCGGGGATTGCCAAATGCCCCTCCGGCGTGCGCACGGCGGCGCGGTTTGCTATAGTCGCCACTCCGCGCGACTTACACTATTCTCTCAATGACCACCGCACGCACCTTCGGCACGCCCCTCTCCCCTTCCGCAACCAAAGTCATGCTGCTCGGCTCTGGCGAACTCGGCAAGGAAGTCATCATCTCGCTGCAACGCCTCGGCGTCGAAGTGATCGCCGTCGACCGCTACCCGAACGCGCCCGGCCACCAGGTCGCCCACCGCGCGCACGTGATCGACATGACGGACGGCGATGCGCTGGCCGCGCTGATCGAGCGCGAGCAGCCGGACCTCGTCGTGCCCGAGATCGAGGCGATCGCCACCGGCAAGCTGGCCGAACTGGAAGCCGCGGGCCGCATCACCTGCATCCCGACGGCACGCGCCGCGCAGCTGACGATGAACCGCGAAGGCATCCGCCGCCTCGCCGCCGAGGAACTGGGCCTGGCCACGTCGCCGTACCGCTTCGCCTCCAGCCTCGACGAACTCGAGGCCGCATGCGCCGAGATCGGCTTTCCGAACATCGTCAAGCCCGTGATGTCGTCGTCGGGCAAGGGCCAGTCCAGGCTGGACAGCGCGGCTGACGTCGAGAACGCCTGGAACTATGCGGCGTCCGGCAGCCGCGTGGATGCGGGCCGCGTGATCGTCGAGGGCTTCATCGACTTCGATTACGAGATCACGCTGCTGACCGTGCGCGCGATCGGTGCGGACGGCGCAATCGAGACGCGGTTCTGCGAACCGATCGGCCACAAGCAGGTGCATGGCGACTATGTCGAATCATGGCAGCCGCAGCCGATGGCGCCGCTGGCCTTGCTGCGCGCGCAGGAGATCGCCGACAAGGTCACCGCGAACCTGGGCGGCCAGGGCGTGTTCGGCGTGGAGCTGTTCGTCAAGGGCGACATGGTGTGGTTCTCGGAAGTGAGCCCGCGCCCGCACGACACCGGCATGGTGACGATGGCCACGCAGGTGCAAAGCGAATTCGAGCTGCACGCCAAGGCCATCCTCGGCCTGCCCGTGAACCCGGCACTGCGCGCGCCGGGGGCGTCCGCCGTGATCTACGGCCAGCTGGAGGAAGCGGGCATCGCGTTCGACGGCGTGGCCGACGCGCTGCGCGTGCCGGGCTGCGATATCCGCCTGTTCGGCAAGCCGGAATCGTTCGCCCGCCGCCGCATGGGCGTGGCGCTGGCGACGGCGGACGATGTCGACACGGCGCGCGCGCGGGCGCTGGAAGCGGCGGGCAAGGTGAAGCCGATTCCTGGAAACAAATAACGCTCGCGTTTCGAAAACGCAAATAATAAAAAGGGGCATCGAGCGATCGATGCCCCTTTCTCTTTTTCCCATCCGCATTTCAATCGGGCGGCGCCGCCCATTCGATACATCACAAATTCCCGCCAATCGAAAAGCAGAGAATGCATGAAGCCCCGGTATTGACTGCCGTGCCTGAGCGTCCATAAGGAAATAATCTTTAAGGAATTATCATGCGATCGCTACCTGCAATATTGTTATTGATCGGCACCATGACATGTCGAATGGCGGAAGCGCAGGCACAGTCTTGCAGTCCGGTAGGCACCTGGACAGACGATTACGGTTATACCTATCAGATCAACCCGCAATTGACCGGGTCGGTGGCCGTCGTCGGATGCGGCGGATTATGGTCGCTCAGCGTCTCGGGCACGAATCCATTTACCGCAACGGCGACCAATCCCGCGCCCAGCGGGACCTGCGCCGCGTCGTTCACCATGGTCATGACGTTTTCCGCGACGTCATGCGACAGCGCGAGCGGCACCTGGACCAATTCCGCGGGATACTCTGGCACGGATACCTGGACCAGGCGTACGGGACTGAAGATTCTCGCGCCGGTCAGCGCCGCGACCTACCAGATCGCCACGCCCGTGCCGTTCGACGCGACCGGCGCCGACAACGTGCCGATCGACTGGAATCTCGCACTGGCGTACACGACGTCGGGCGGCCGCGGCCCCTTCACGAATGCCAGCACCCTGACGACAAGTTCCGGCGTCACCCAGACCAGGACATTCGATGCGATGGGCGGCCAGTTGACAGCGACGGCAACGCAAAATTCCAGTTCCGATCGCACGGTGGTCACGATTACCGGCATCACCATTTCTGCCGACGACATTACGAACAGGCTCGTCGGCCTTTACGCCGGCGGCAGCACACCGCATTTATTGACCGGTATTGCGCAACGAGAAAGCTCGTATGTGCAGTTTTCCCAGCTCACGTTATATGGGCAATCCGCATTATGGCCCCGCGAAAGTTTCGACGGGGGGAGTCATATCGGTCTCATGCAAATGCCGGTCAGCATGCAAATGGCGTGGGACTGGATGGCGAACACGCAGGGAGGCGCCGCGCTCTTCAAGCAAAAACTGACGTTCGCAACACGATTCGAAACCCGCATCCGGAATGCCCACCCCGGCCTGCCCGCGCTCACCGGCACGCAATCGGAAAACATGGCCCTGGTGTTCTATGGCCCCTATGCGACGGGCTCGATCACCGGCCAATACTACGACGCGACATGCGTCGGCGGCACCGGCCCCCAGTGCACCGGCGGACAATGGCAATGGATCGTCAATACCGCGGGCAACGGCAGCGGCGTGGGTTACGCCGATTCGATACGCTCGCTGATGCATTAACCCCGAACCCGCATGTGACCGAAAGTGAGAACTGAAATGAATACATGGAGAATCATGACGGTGGCGGCCGGGCTGTCCGCACTGTGTGCCCTGCCCGGCCAGGCCGGCGCCAGCGCCGGCGACGCGTCGCTGGCCGCGCGGGACTGGCGCGTCGACGGGTCGGCCGGATCGCTGCAGGCGAAGCCGCCGAGCAATGCGGACGTCCTGGCCTTTCTCGGCGGCCTCGGACAGGAAGGCATCCACCTCTGCGATTTCCGGATCGCGGATCTCGACGCCGACGGCCGGTACGAACTGGTCGCCTCGGTCGACTATTCGGGCAGGCAATTCTGCAATACGGTCCTCGTCACCGGTCCGGGCGCCGCGAAAACGGCACACTTCTTCGTTAGCACCGTCCAGGCATGGAGCGTGAACGATGTCGGCAGCATGTTCAAGTCCGACGGCCCCGGGCGCCGGGTCACGCTGGCGATTCCGCAGCCGCTCACCGATTACGACGGCGTCGAATGCGTCGCCACCTGGCCGGTCCTGTACCGGCTTGATCGCGGTCGCCTGAACGACGTGTCGGCGGCGCCCGAGTTCAACGCGTTCTACCGCAGCCAGTATGACGCGCTCGGCAGGGACACCGGCGCCGAAGGCTTCGGCACGACACCGGCGAGCCTCGCCAGTCCGGTCCAGGCGAAGAAAACGATCGCAGACCCCGATGCGGCCTGCAAGCTGGTCACGCAGGACAAGCTTGCCAGGTTTCTCGGATTTCATGCCACGGCGGGCTTCGAACGCGCGCAGCAGTGGATGAACAGCGGCGACACGGCGCTCAGACGCAAGGCAGTGCGCGTGTTCGCCGACATCGGCACGGACGCCGCGAAGCGCGGCCTGGCCACCATGTCGCACGACCGCGATCCCGTCGTGGCGCAATCGGCGCGATCCGAACTGGCGCACGCCGGAGGCTCGACCGCAAAACTCAACTGGGGGCAGCGATGAAAACATTGTTCAAATCAGGCGCTGCGGCGTTATTCCTGTGCATGGCGTCCGTCGCCGGCGCCGGGGGCTTACCGCAAGGGTGGACGTTATCGGATGGCGGCACGGGCGGCATTGCCGCTGCCGTCGCGGATCTGCCGCCGTCCGAAGGGCAGCAATTCGCCTTCATCGACAATACCGGCGCCACCGATCTCTCCGTCACCGGCGTCGCCGGCGCCACGACCGGGAGCGCCCTGCTGTCGTCGGTGTTCAGCGTCGATACGGCGCGCACGCTATCGCTGGATTTGAACTTTCTCACCAACGATGGCGAGGACTTCCCCGATTTCGCCGTCGTCCAGCTCATCGATGCGACGACCATGGCAAACGTGGCGACGCTGTACACCGCGAATACGACCTGCGACGTCTGCCGCGCGGTGCCGGCGATCGGCGGGCCGGGCGACGTCAGTGCCGGCGTGTCGCTGAATCCCGGTGCCGCCTATTTCGATGGCCAGTTCGCCGGATTGCTGGGCGGGATCCCGTATGGGCCCGGCAAATGGGTAAGCGGGACCGGCGGCGCGACGGGTTGGGTGACGACGTCGTACGATCTTGCGCCCGGGAGCTACCAGCTGGCGTTTTTCGTCGGAAACGTAGCCGATCCCGGCCTGGAATCCGCGCTGGCCATCGACAACATCCGGACCGATGCCGGCCTCATCGAAGGCTTCGAGATGGCGCCGCCCGTTCCCGAGCCCGGCGCCTGGTCCTTGCTGCTGGGCGGCTTGGCACTTCTGCTGGGAAGGCGGTTCGTCGGCCGGGGCCCACGCGCGCATCGAGGCGTGCCGGCCTGATCGCGGCGGCGCGGCACCAACGACAACGGCCGCTTCATCGAAGCGGCCGTCTTGCGTCTTGCGTCTTGCGTCTTGCTGATATTCTTGGCTCCCCGACCTGGACTCGAACCAGGGACCTGCGGATTAACAGTCCGTCGCTCTACCGACTGAGCTATCAGGGAATAGGTGTTGCTATTATAGCCGCTCACCAACGGCTTGCACAGGTTGAAGGTCAACCGTGCGAATTCTGGCTCCCCGACCTGGACTCGAACCAGGGACCTGCGGATTAACAGTCCGTCGCTCTACCAACTGAGCTATCAGGGAATTGGTGGGGCCTCGAATAACCTGCTGCGCGTTGCATTTTTGTCCTGCGATGCTCCGCTACGGCGGACCGGCCGTACCGTAAGTACGGCTGCGCTTCTCGGACAAAACTGCCGCCGCTCGCGACGGTTCTTCGAGGCCCTGATCCGCCAACAATGATTGCTTAGCGGAAGGCCGCGATTTTAGAGAACTTTTGCGATGGCGTCAACGACGGTGTCGATGTTCTTCGAGTTCAGCGCGGCCACGCAGATGCGGCCGGTGTCCACGGCGTAGATCGATTCCGCGCGCAGCTTCTCGACCTGCTCCTTCGTCAGGCCCGAGTACGAGAACATGCCGACCTGCTCGCGCACGAACGCGAAGTCCTTGCCCGGTGCCTTTTCGGCGAGCTTCTTGACCAGTTCGTCACGCATCTGCTTGATGCGCACGCGCATCCCGGCCAGCTCGTCTTCCCACAACTGGCGCAGTTCCGGGGTCGACAGGACGGTCGCGACGACCTTGCCGCCGTGCGTCGGCGGGTTCGAGTAGTTGGTGCGGACGATGCGCTTCAGCTGCGACAGCAGACGAGCAGCCTCTTCCGTGGTCGAGGCGACGACGGACAGCGCGCCCACGCGCTCGCCGTACAGCGAGAACGACTTCGAGAACGAGTTCGAGATCAGCAGGGGGCCGGCCGTTTCGGTGAAGCGGCGCACGACGGCGCCGTCTTCGGTGATGCCGTCGCCGAAGCCCTGGTAGGCCATGTCGAGGAACGGGATCAGGTTGTTGGCGCGCACGACCTGGATCACCTGGCCCCACTGGTCGGCGTTCAGTTCGGCGCCGGTCGGGTTGTGGCAGCAGGCGTGCAGCAGGACGATCGCGCCTTCCGGCATCGCTTTCAGGTCGGCCAGCATGCCGTCGAAGTTGACGCCCTTGGTGGCCGGATCGTAGTAGGCGTAGGTGTTGACGGTGAAACCGGCGCTTTCGAACAGCGCGCGGTGGTTTTCCCAACTCGGGTCGCTGATGTAGACTTGCGAATCCGGCGAGAAGCGCTTGAGGAAGTCGGCGCCGATCTTCAGTGCGCCGGTGCCGCCCAGGGCTTGCACGGTGACCGCGCGCTTCTCTTGAATTACGGCGCTGTCGGCACCAAATACGAGTTCTTGCACAGCCTTGTCGTACGCACCGAGGCCTTCGATCGGCAGATAGGTGCGCGGCGTCGGCTGTTCCATCAGCTTCGCTTCCGCTTTGCGTACGCAATCCAGCAGCGGCACTTTCCCGTTGTCATCGTAGTAGACGCCGACGCCCAGATTGATCTTGGCGGGGTTGGTGTCTGCATTGAAGGCTTCGGTGATGCCGAGGATGGGATCGCGCGGGGCCATGGCGATGGCGCTGAAGATGCTGGCAGGAGCTGGGGAATTCATCGTGATAAACTTGGTTTGTCGGCTGGGTTTCGCAGCGGTTGTATAGACAGCGACCTCGAACAATGCTGGGTCGCAGGCGGATTCTCATTCTAGCAAAGGTCTGATCCAATGGCAGATTTATCGGTTGCAAATTCACCAGCACCCACCGTCATCACGTTCCCGGATTCCCCGTTCAAGCTGCACCAACCGTTCCCGCCGGCGGGCGATCAGCCGACCGCGATCGAGGGCCTGCTCGAGGGCATCGGGGACGGCCTGATGTACCAGACGCTGCTCGGCGTGACCGGTTCCGGCAAGACCTATACGATGGCCAACGTGATCGCCCGCGCGGGCCGTCCGGCGATCGTGTTCGCCCCGAACAAGACGCTCGCGGCCCAGCTGTATGCGGAGTTCCGCGAATTCTTCCCGCAGAATGCCGTCGAGTACTTCGTCTCCTACTACGATTACTACCAGCCGGAAGCGTACGTGCCGCAGCGCGACCTGTTCATCGAAAAGGACTCGTCGATCAACGAGCACATCGAACAGATGCGCCTGTCGTGCACGAAGTCGCTGATGGAGCGGCGCGACGTTGTCATCGTCGCGACCGTGTCCGCGATCTACGGTATCGGTAATCCGAACGAGTACCACAAGATGATCCTGACGTTGCGCACGGGCGACAAAGTCGCGCAGCGCGACGTCATCGCGCGCCTGATCCAGATGCAGTACACGCGCAACGAAATGGACTTCGCGCGCGGCACGTTCCGCGTGCGCGGCGACACGATCGACATCTTCCCGGCCGAACACGCCGAGCTGGCGATCCGCGTCGAGATGTTCGACGACGAGATCGAGTCGCTGCAATTGTTCGACCCGCTGACGGGCAAGGTGCGCCAGAAGATCCCGCGCTTTACCGTCTACCCCGGCTCGCACTACGTCACCGGCCGCGCCACCGTGCTGAAGGCGGTCGACTCCATCAAGGCCGAGCTGCGCGACCGCCTGGAAGAATTCCGCCAGCAGGGCAAGCTGCTGGAAGAACAGCGCCTCGAGCAGCGCACCCGCTTCGACCTCGAGATGCTGGCCGAAGTCGGTTTCACGAAGGGCATCGAAAACTATTCGCGCCACCTGTCCGGCTCGATGCCGGGCGAGCCGCCGCCGACCCTGATCGACTACCTGCCCAAGGACGCGCTGATGTTCATGGACGAGTCGCACGTGATGATCGGCCAGCTGAACGCCATGTACAACGGCGACCGTTCGCGCAAGGTGAACCTCGTCGACTACGGCTTCCGCCTGCCGTCCGCGCTCGACAACCGGCCGCTGAAGTTCTCGGAATTCGAGAGCAAGATGCGCCAGTGCATCTTCGTGTCCGCGACACCCGCCGATTACGAAAAGGGACGCGCCGACAACGTCGTCGAGCAGGTGGTGCGTCCGACCGGCCTCGTCGACCCGCAGGTGATCGTGAAACCCGCGCGCTCGCAGGTGGACGACCTGATGAGCGAGATCACGGACCGCATCAAGAAGGACGAGCGCGTGCTGGTCACCACGCTGACCAAGCGCATGGCCGAGCAGCTGACGGAATACCTGTCCGACCACGGCATCAAGGTGCGCTACCTGCACAGCGACATCGACACGGTGGAGCGCGTGGAAATCCTGCGCGACCTGCGCCTGGGGACGTTCGACGTCGTCGTCGGCATCAACCTGCTGCGCGAGGGCCTGGACTTGCCGGAAGTGTCGCTCGTCGCCGTGCTCGACGCCGACAAGGAAGGCTTCCTGCGCTCGGAACGCTCGCTGATCCAGACCATCGGCCGCGCGGCGCGTAACCTGAACGGCGTGGCGATCCTGTACGCCGACCAGATGACGGATTCGATGAAGCGCGCGATCGACGAGACGGAACGCCGCCGCGCCAAGCAGATCGCGTTCAACGAAGCGAACGGCATCATCCCGAAGGGCGTGCAGAAGAAGATCAAGGAAATGATCGACGGCGTGTACAGCGCGGCCGCGCAGAAGGCCATGCTGAACGACGTCGGCCTGTCGGAGGACGCCGCCAAGGTCGAGGGCATGAGCGAGAAGCAGATTTCGAAAGAAATCAAGCGCCTCGAAAAGCTCATGGTCGACCACGCCAAGAACCTCGAGTTCGAAAAGGCGGCGCAGGTGCGCGACCAGCTGCACGTGCTCAAGCAGCAGGCGTTCGGCGCGCCGGGGGCGGACAATGTCGTGTCGATTCTCGGCAAGTAAGCGCTGACGCTCAACATCAGGCAAAACGGCTCCGCGGAGCCGTTTTTTCATGCCTGCGCCGGACGCAGTCGACACGGTCAAACGATAAAGTCACCCCTCGGCAGCCGGCGGATTGCGGGTCGCGTACCCAGGTCATTCACGCCCCTCCGCGCGCTCAGACCGTCGCCGCGGCCGCGTCGATCGCCGGATAGAATTCGGTGTCCTCGCGCCGCATGCGTTCGAACAGCACGCGCAGGACGCGGTTCGCGTCGGCGCGGAAACCTTCGGGATCGGCCTTCAACCGCGCCGGCAGGTTCCAGCGCGACGCGAACTCGAAATACTCGCCTGCGATACCGTTCATCTCGCGCTGGTAGGCCTCGCCCAGCCGGGCGAGTTTGCGGTCGGCGCTGTCGGCGACCGCGGGATACAGCACCGTGTCCTCGATAGCAAGATGCAGTTTGATCACGCCGCTGATCTTGACAATGCGCGTGGCGATGTCGTCGGCGTTCTCCGCGATCCCCGCGCGGACGGCTTCGCGCAAACGCCCGATACCATCAAGGATGGCCACGTGCTGGTGTTTGAACTTATCGATATTCATCATGGGACTCCTGAAAAACCACAACCGGTAAATGCCATTGAGCAATACTTATACCTGCGCAGTGTAGCCTGCCATCTTTAAATATGCAAATTAAATGCATATTTAACCAAGGCGCGTTACCTGCACAGCGACATCGATACGATTGCGCGCGTGGCAATCCTGCGCGACCTGCGCCGGGCACGTTCGACGTCGACAAGGACGGCTTCCCGCGCTCGGAGCGCTCGCAGATCCAGACCATCGGCCGCGCGGCGCGCAACCTGGACGGCGTGGCGATCCTGTACGCGGACCAGATCACGGATTCGATGAAGCGCGATCGACGAGACCGAGCGCGGCCGCGCCAAGCAGTTGATGGTCGACCACGCCAGGAACCTCGCGTTCGAAAAGGCGGCGCAGGTGTGCGACCAGTTGCACGTGCTCATGCAGCGGGCGTTCGGGGCGCCAGGGCGGACAACGTCGTGTCCATCCTCGGCAAACAAGACGCCGCCACCGCAAGCGTCGCAGCGGCACTGTCTTGATTGATCCAGGCTGTGCTTCGGCGCCCGGCGCAAGGCTTCGCTTTTGTGTCGCGGCCCGGCCGGCCCGATCTTTTACGCTTTACCCCAGGAATTGCACGATCAATATCTAATCGTAAGGGGTTAAGCCATGGGAAATACAATGCAGGCCGATAGCTGGCTCCACTCGGCGCTCCACGACATCAATCAGTTGAAAGCGGAGCTGCATAAAAAAGGCAGCACGCTCACCAGGAACGAGTATGAGAAGCTTCTCCAGCGCATACTTGCGAGTCTTCATAAAAAGCTCAACCACGCAGCGCAAAACGACGACACCCCGTCAGAGAAGAAACGCGATCCGGTCACACAGGTGCCGCCTGCGCCATCGACGCCGCACAATGTGGCCGGAACATATCGCCTGGCCGAATCGAAGGTTCGCGTGGATCGGGTCGGTACAAATTATATTTCCGACAGCATGCTGCGTGATGCTCAATCCAGTCGCGGCCAGTTGAAAACCAAGGCGGAGTATGACGCCTTTATTGATGCAAACGCGGCCAAGTTCGGCCTGGATCCGGAAGTCGTAAAACGGGAATATCGCGTGGAATCCAACGGAGACCCGACGACGATGGGGGATTCCGGCCGGAACTGGTCTCAGGGTGGACCGTCGATCGGTTTGCTTCAAGTGACCAGCGGGATTCTTGCCGGCGGGGTGTGGGCAACACCTGGAATGACCACGAGCTCGGGCGTGAAATTGTCGAGCGGCGATTTGAAGAATAGCACTGCCGTCCAATTGCTTGCTGGCATGCAGCACTTGGCGGATTACAAAAATCAGGCGGGCGCGCATTTGGGAGCGGGCGCCTCGCCACAATCCGTTTACACGCAAGCGCTTGGCAATTATGTCGGCCACGATCAAGCCGCTTACATCCGCAATATTGAAAATACAAAGCTGCATTAAGCGTGGGCGTGCTCTCCCAACCGCTCGCCGCAGTAATCGATGAACGCCCGCAGCTTCGCCGGCAAATGCCGCCGCGTCGGATAGTAGAGATGAAAGCCCGGCTGTGTCGACCAGCATTGCGGCAGCACGGGCACCAGCCTGCCCGCGGCAAGGTCGGCGTCGACCTGCCGCAGAAAGACGTGGGCGATGCCGATGCCGTCGCGCGCCGCGCCCGCCATTGACGCGCTGTTCGTGACGATCAGCGGCCCGTCCACCTCCACATCGACGAGGCGGTCGTCGCGCATGAGTTCCCAGCGGTAGATCGCATTGTTCTTGCGAAACCGGTAGCGGATGCAATCGTGCTGTTGCAATTCCTCGATGGTGCGCGGCAGGCCGCGTCGCGTCGCATAGTCCGGCGCCGCCACCATGCACAGCCGTTCCTGCCGCGTGAGCGGCACGGCCACCATGTCGAGCTGGACGGATTCGCCGAGGCGCACGCCGGCATCGAAGCCGCTTGCGACAATGTCCACGAAGCCCTCGTCGAAGCCGAGTTCGACCTTGATGCCGGGATGCCTGGCAAGAAAACCGGGCAACAAGGGACGCAGCCATACGGCGTAGACGATGTTCGCCATGTTCAGCCGCAGCACGCCGGTGGCGCCGCTCCTGAATTCGTCCAGCTCGGCGGCCGCCTGCGTGAGCTCGGCCACGGCCGGCGCCACGCGCGCGAGAAACTGCTCGCCCGCTTCCGTCAGGCGCACGCTGCGCGTCGTCCGGTGCAGCAGGCGCACACCCAGCCGCTCTTCGAGTTGCCGGACCGTCTGGCTGACGGCCGACGGCGTGACTTCCAGCGCGGCCGCCGCGGCCGTGAAGCCGCCGCGCTCGGCGACGGTCGCGAACGCCAATAATCCATCCAGTTGGGTCAGTTTCATTATTAAGCAACTCTTAATAGGTACTCAAGATTATGGCAGTTTTTCTTTCCTATCGCACCGGCTATGCTGACGTTCATTCAACCAGACAAGGAGAAACGTCATGCAACAACCCGTCTACTACACCCTCGGCCGCACGGGCCTGCGCGTGAGCCGCCTGTCGCTGGGCGCGATGACTTTCGGCACGGAATGGGGCTGGGGTTCCGACAAGGCGGCGGCCGAACGCGTGTTCAACCTGTATCGCGACCATGGCGGCAATTTCATCGATACGGCCGACGTCTACACGAACGGCACCAGCGAGACGTGGCTGGGCGAATTCATCCAGTCCAGCGGCGCGCGCGACGAGCTCGTCCTGGCCAGCAAATACACGTTCAACCTGGCCGCCGCCAATCCGAACGGCGGCGGCAACGGCCGCAAGAATTTGATGCGCGCCGTCGAAGGGTCGCTCAAGCGCCTGCAGACGGATTACCTGGACGTATTTTATGTGCACGCCTGGGATCAATTGACGCCTGTGGAAGAAGTGATGCGCACGCTCGACGACCTCGTGCGCGCGGGCAAGATCCGCCACATCGGCCTGTCGGACGTACCGGCCTGGTATGCGGCACGCGCGCAGACGCTGGCCGAATGGCGCGGCTATGAACCGGTGTCGGCATTGCAGCTGCAGTATTCGCTCGTCGAGCGCAACATCGAACACGAATACTCGCGCCTGGCGACCGAGCTCGGCATGGGCATCACCGTCTGGAGCCCGCTGGCCAGCGGTGTGTTGGCCGGCCGCTATCGGCGCGACGCGGCCACGCAAGGCCGTCTCGCGGCCATGCAGGGGAACGGCAATCCCGCGTTCCAGCACCTCACCGAGCGCAACTTCGAGATCGTCGACGAGCTGGAAAAAGTGGCGGATGCCGTCGGCCGGCCGATGGCGCAGGTCGCGCTCAACTGGGTCGCGAACCGGCCGGGCGTGGCCAGCGTGATCGTCGGCGCGTCGCGGCCGGAGCAGCTGGCGACGAATCTCGGCGCGCTCGATTTCGAACTCCCGTCTGAACTCGTACGCCGCCTGGACGACGTGAGCCAACCCGCGACGCCGTTCCCCTACTATTTCTTCACGAATGCGATGCAGGGCATGATGTACGGCGGTGCGCGGGTCGGCGACAAGCCGGCGGGCTATCGCGCGCCGGTACTCGTCGAAGGGTCGGGCAGCGGCGTCGACTAGGGTGTGTCCGACCGTCCGCGGGGACGGGCGGCAGGCAAACTTGGGCCCCTGCCTTCGCAGGGGCGACGGTCTGCCTGCTGGCGGAACAAGTCGGTCCGACAGATCCTAGGCGTGTTCCAGCTCCGCCACCGCGGCGGCCTTGCGGCGGCGCGCGCCGATCAGCCCTGCCAGGCCGACGCCCATCAGCGCCAGGCTCACCGGCTCAGGAATATCGGACAGCGCCTGCCCCGTGAAGCCGGCGCCGTCGACGAGGAACGTCCCGGCCAGCCGCAAATCATACGTGCCGCTCGTGATCGTGCCATGGCCGCCGGCCAGCTCGCTCGTCAGCGACAGGGCCAGCGCGTCGATGGGCGTCACGAAGTCGCCGGCGAAAAAGCCGAGGTCCGAAAAGGCCAGCGAGCCCACCAGGTCCGGGAACGCCGTGAATTCGAACCACGCGGGCTCGGGCGGCGTGTTGAACAGGAAGTCATAGACGAACGTGTCGCCCGACACGGCGCCCGGTTCGGCGACGCCGAAGCTCCAGGTCTGCGTCGTGGCCGGCCCGAAATCGGGCACGACGAAGAACGTGTCGCTGAACGTCGGCGTGGCGGAGGCGAAGGCGGCGCAGGTGGCGAGCACGAGGCCGAGCAGGGTTTGTTTGATCGATTTCATCGCAATCTTTCGTAGCTGGTTATCGGATTCACAGGCTCACGCCGAAGGCACGCGCGAGGTTCGCCACGTCGAGCGAGCCGAGGCCCGTCGCCGGATTGAACGTGTTCGTGCTCTTGTAGTAGAGGTTGGTGCCGGCCGTGATCGCGCGGAACGGCGACGTGGCGCCGTAACCGTAGGTCTTGAACGCGCCGTACAGTTGCGGATGCAGCATGCCGAGGCGGCTGTTCTTGCCGGCCGCGATCAGCGTGAAGATGCCGTTCAGCTGCGGCGCCACGAAGCTCGTGCCGCCGCTGCCCGCGCCCCACTGCCCCTCGAAGTACACGAGATAGCCACTGTACGGGTCGGCGTTGAGCGACACGTCCGGCAGGTTGCGTCCGGCGACGCCGGGCGGCAGGTCGATCAGGCCTTCATAACCCGAGCCCGGATCGCCCAGCAGCGACGCCTTGCAGTACAGGCTTTGCGCCGCGGCGCTCGTCATCGCGCCGGCCAGGCCGGTCTGGTACGACGGCCGGGCGAAGTCCACGCTGACGCCGCCGCCGCCGCCCACCGGGAAGTAATCCGAGTAGTACAGGGTCTGGCCGTAGTGCGACGTGATGTAGCCGCGCAGGTAGTCCCAGGCCCAGGCGCGCTCGGTCGGGATCGTGATGCTGCCGTATTTGTGGACCTGCGTATGCGGCAGGGTCGTGCCGCCGGCTGCCAGCACGGCCGTGTCGGATGCCGGGTGGTCCGCCGTCAGCAAGGTGGTGCAGGTGGGGTACGGGAAATTGCTGTTGATGTCGAACGCGCCGGCATCGCCCGACGCGGCGATCACGGGTATGCCCTGCAGCGCGGCCTGGACGAACACGGCGTGGAAGGCGGCCAGGTCGGCGGGGCCGTTGAAGACCTCGGCGGCGCCCCAGCTCACGGACAGCGTGTCGACGATGTTCTCGTCGACGGCCGTCGCAAACATGTCCAGGAAGCCGTTGTTGGCGTTCGGCGCCAGGTAGACGCGGATATTGGCGCCCGGCGCCACGCCGCCCGACTGCTGGACGTCGAGGGTGGTCTCGCCGGCGCCGCCGCTGCCCGGACCGTCGTCCGCCAGCGGACCGCCGTCGACCAGCACGTCGGTAATGCGGTTCGGCGCGACCGGGAGGCCCAGCGCATTCCAGTAGCCATACGCGTCGGACTGGCGATAGCCGGCCAGCGTGGCGATGCCGATGGTCTTGCCGGCGCCGGTCACGCCGGCCGCATACAATGGGCTGACGTCGTATTTGGCGGCCAGGTCCAGCACCGTGTACTCGCCCGGCAGCGAGGCGGCCGTGGCGTTCGGGGTCGGGATGCGGCTCGGCACCAGGTTCGATTCGCCGGTGGCGATGCCCGACGCCGGCTGGCGCGTGATATTGCTGCGGAACAGCGGGCGGCCGTTCAGGCCGTGCACGGACTTGACGATGCCGGCCAGGTTGGCGGGCATCGCCGTCGTGCCGGCCGGCGCCTCATAGGTGCGGCCCTGCGTCTGGTAGGCGTGGATAGTACTGCCGAACACGGCCGCGAGCTGCGCATTCGTGCCCTGCGCGGAAATCAGCAGGTTGTTCGCATAGACTTTCGTCACCGTCAGGCCCTGCGCCTTCAGGAAATTGACCACCTGGGCGATCGACGTGGCGTCCTGGCCATACAGGCTGCCCACTTGCGCCGGCGTCAGGAATTGCCGGTACTTCGGGCTGGCCGGGTCGGCGACGGCGGCGGCATGCGCCTCCATGGCGGCGAGGTTCTTGACGGCCAGCGACAGCGTGACCTGCCTGACCTCCGACTGGGGCGCGAGCCCGAGATCGACGATGCGCGCGTCCTTGTCGACGCGGAACTGCGTGGAGGTCGTGGCGCCGTAAGCCAGCGACGTGGTCAGCACACCGATGGCAACGGTAATTGCGGTGAGGGTTTTCAATGCGGACTCCCTGATGATTGTTAAGGGTCCTGCCGGTGTCGGCAGGCGCATCGATAGCCCAAGCAAGGGGTATGCCATTTTCCGTAACCAAGAGTTATTTCCTTGATTAATCAAAAACTTGTCACTTCCCCGTCACTTTTTTGTGTCCAGAAAATTGTTGTGGTGTAAATTTCTCCGACACACATGTAATTGATTGTCATCAAATTGCCGGGGCTACACGGCAGCGCGGCGACGTGCTAGAAGACACGCGAATCCGTGTACGGGAGCAGGCAAATGTGAACGACGACGACGGGCGGATGCGCGGCGCGGCGCATGGCGCCGGCGCCGGTCACAGCGGCGGCAGCGCGTTTTCGGCCCGGAAGCGCGCCACGAAGGCGGCCAGGCCCTTCGAATGGTAGCCCTGCGCGAGGGCGTGCAGGCGATTCGCGAAAGGCGCATAGGCCGGATCGAGCGACCGCAGATAGTCCGCGTGCTCCCTGATCTTGCGCATGTTGCCGATCCGCGCCAATTGCCAGAGTTCCTCGATCTCCTGGGCCGGCGGGGCGACCAGGACAGCGTCGTCCTCGGCGTCCGGGGTGAGCGGTTCCTGCGGCGGTTCTCCGACAATCCAGTTCAGCGACAGTTGCAGGCCGATGGTGCGGAGCAGGATTTCGTGTTCGACCGGCTTGGCGAGAAAGGCGTCGGCGCCGGCGTCGCGGCAGCGCGCTTCGTCTTCCTGGCTGGCGCTGGCCGTCACGGCGATGATCGGGACCTTGTCCCATTCCGGCATCCGGCGTATCCGGCGCGTCGTTTCATTGCCGTCGATGATAGGCATCATGACGTCCATCACGATCAGGTCGGGCCGGAAGCTGTCGAGCAATACCAGGCATTCGAGGCCGTTCTCGGCCCCCGCCACGACGAATCCCACCGTTTCCAGCAGATCGATCAGCATCGCGCGATTCTGCGGCACGTCGTCGACAATCAACAAGCGCTTGCGCTCGCCTTCGTAGCCGACGATGGCATGGTGCGACGGCTGGATGGCCGGGCTGCCGGCGGCGGCCGGCGCCGGGATGTCGAACCAGAACGTGCTGCCCTTGCCCGGTTCGCTGGCGACGGCGATGTCGCCGCCCATCAGGTGCACCAGTTGCCGGCTGATGGCCAGGCCCAGGCCCGTGCCGCCCTCGCGCCGCTGCTTGTCGGCCACCTGTTCGAAAGGATGGAACAGGCGGCCGAGTTGTTGCGCGCTCATGCCGATACCGCTGTCGGCCACTTCGAAACGCAGGCGCAGGGTGTCCGGTTCGTCGGCGGGCGGTGCCGCCAGCACCCGCAAGGAAACCGTGCCGCGATCGGTGAATTTCACCGCGTTGCCCAGCAGGTTGAGCAGCACCTGGCGCAAGCGCGTCTCGTCGATCGTGACCACGGGCGGCAGGTCGGCCGCGAGGTCGTAGCTGAACGACAGGCTTTTTTCTGCGGCCTTGACGCCCATGATGTCCACCACGACCTGCAGGAAAACGCCGAGGTGGACGGCGGCCGGATGCAAGACCATCTTGCCGGCCTCGACCCGCGCCAGGTCCAGGATGTCGTTGATGAGGGTGAGCAGATGCTGGCCGCTCTCATGAATGGTGGCCAGGCCGGCGGCCTGCCGTTCGGTCAACTGGTGGCGCTCACGCCTCAGCAACTGGGCATAGCCGATGATGGCGTTGAGCGGGGTACGCAATTCGTGGCTCATTTGCGCCAAAAAATTGCTGCGCTGGCGCGCCAGTCCGACCGCCTCGGCCAGCGCGGCCTCGTGCGCGGCCTCGGCCGCCTTGCGTTCCCGAACGATGGCGGCCAGATGTTCCAGGCGTGCATTGCTGACCGACAGGCTGGCCCGGAAATGCAGCAGGCCCAGCGACAAGCCGAGAACGCCGCAGCCGATCCACGCGGACACCAGCCACATGAGCAGCGTCGTCTGCGAGATCCATTTGCCGCGAAACTGGAGCGACCGCAGTTCGATCGTGATCAGTTGCCCCGGTGGGACGGCATCCGTCGAGATTTCCACGGCCGTCACATGGTCCAGCCGCGGATAGCTCTTGGACAGCGGAACGTTGTACAAGGTTCGCCACCAGTCCGCCGTGCGCAAGACATTGACCGGAATCGTGAACGTGGGCTGGGCGGGAAGTTCGATGCGGGCTTCGTTGAACCGCTGCGAGTTCCAGTTGCCCAACCGCGAAAACTCCGGCTCGAAATTCAGGACGTGAAGCTTGATCAGTTGCGGGGGCCGGCCGGCATAGCGCATGTCGAACGCGATCGTGTCGAATCCGGACAGGTCCACGCCCTTGCCCGGATTGCCCAACAGGAATTGCATCTTGCAGAATGGATACGTGGCGTTCGCTCCCAGCGCGCAACGCAGGACGATGGCGTCCCGGGTACGCATCAGCGAGGCGACGGAATTGCCGTGCATGTCCTCGCGGTCGTCGGTGATCCGGACGCCGTGCGGTTGGCGCGGCGAAATCTCGACGGTCCGGATCATCCCGACGTGCTGCCAGACCAGCAGGGCGGGCGTCGCCACCACCAATGAGATCACCAGGTAGTAACTGATCGTTGTCCGGCGGGAAAGCGACTGGTTCATCTGACGGCCGACAGGTTCTTGCACTGGAAATCAGGCAGCGGAGTTTCAGTATATACCCAGGATATTCCCAGCCGTCAGCTTGTTCGATTCCCCGCGTTCAGCCGTCCAGCCGGCGCGCGGCGCCGCCCAGCAGCCGGTCGACGGCCGTGCGCACGCCGTCTTCGTGCCGCATCGCCTGCGCAGTGCGGCGTGCCGCCGCGCACATGCCGGGTGCCGACGCGACGGCGACCGCCCGCACGAGCCGCGCACCGTCGAGCCTGGCCGCCGGACAGGTCGCGGCGATCCCCCGTCCGGCCATGCGTCGCGCCCAGAAGAACTGGTCGCCGGCGAACGGCACGACGACCGACGGCACGCCCGCGCGCGCGACCGCGTGGCTGGTGCCGGCGCCGCCGTGGTGGACGACGAGCGCCGTGCGCGGGAACAGCCAGTCGTGCGGCGTGTCGCCCAGCACGAACACGCCGGGCGGCAGGCGCGCCGGATCGATGCCGCTCCAGCCCGCGTGGAACAGCACGCGCCGTCCCGCGGCGACGGCAGCGACGGCATCGACCAGCGTCGCCTGGGCGATGCCGGCCATGCTGCCGAAGCCGACGTAGACGGGCGCGGGGCCGGCGCCGAGGAAGTCCAGCAATGCCTGCGGCGGTTGCCAGTCCTGCCCTGCCGGCAACGCCCAGGCGCCCGTGAGTTCGGCGTTGGCCGGCCAGTCGGCCGGGCGTGCCAGCAGCGTCGGGGAGCAGCCGTACAGCATCGGCACGTCGCGCCACGGACGCCGCCGCGGCGCGGCGCCGAACACCTGGTCGCGCGCACGGTTCAATTCGGGGCCGAACATCGACCACGCGAGGCGCTCGAACGCGCGATGGGCCAGCAGGTTGGCCCAGCCCGGCATCCGATACATGGGCAGGAATGGCGGCGCGAATGCGCGCGTGGGCGTCATCGGCCACATCGCGGCGCCGATGCACGGGATGCCGAGACCGTCCGCGACCGCCAGGCCGACGAAGCCGGCGAGGCCCGAATACACGAGCGCGTCGCTGCCGTGCGCGACGGCGCACGCCGCTTCCATCCACGGCCGCGTGTGGTCGCGCGCGAGGGCGGCGCAGGCGCGCATGAGCCGCGTCATGTCGGCGCCGTCCTTCATCAATGCGCTGAACGCGCCGCCGGGCCGGAACGCGGCGCGCATGTCGCCGGGCAGCACGGTAAAGGGAATGCCGAGCGCCCGCGCGTGCGGCGCTCCGGCCACGTCGGCCAATACGTGCGCGTCGTGGCCGCGCGCGATGACCTCGTGCGCCAGGGCCAGCATGGGCCGGGTGTCGCCGTCGGTGCCGTAGGTGAGAAAGGTGATGTGCATGGTCGTGCCTCGTGGTGGAAGGCACGATTGTGGCCGGCGGCATTCGCGCCGGCTTGAATAAACCCGACATCAGAGCCGATAGGGCCAGTACTCGCGGTCGGTGTCGATGTGCTCTTCCAGCCGCGACGGCGGCAGGCCGGCGAGCTGGCGCAGTTCGCGCGCCATGTGGGCCTGGTCGGCATAGCCCAGTTCCGCGGCGAGGTCGGCCAGCGTGCGGGCGGGCGCGTCCGGGTCGCGCAGCGCGACGACGGCCGCGTTCATGCGCTGCAGGCGGCGCGCCTGCGCCGGGCTCAGGCCGACGCGCGCCCGGTACTGGCGCTGGGCCTGGCGTGCGCCGACGCCCAGTTCGGCGCCCAGCGCGGGGACGGTCGCGGCGCCATCGGGCGCGGCGATGCGGCGCAGGCTGGCGCCCAGGCCCGCATCCCAGCGGTCACGCACGGCCCGCCAGCGTGCGCCCAGCCGCGCTTCGATCCATGCAAGTTGCGCGGCTTCGTCGGCGCACGCGCGCAGCGCACGCGGCCAGTCGGCCCAGCCGGCGTCGAGAAGCGCGCCGGCCGGATCGTTGCGGTCCTGCAGCGCGGCCGGCGCGACGCCGGTCAACAGCGCGAACGCGTCCGGATACAGCACGACGCCCAGCGTGCGCAGCGGGGCCAGCGTGAACGACGCGACGGGCCGCGTGCGCGGTCCGGAAACGACCCAGTCGGGCAAGGCGCGCAGTGCGCCATCGGCGCCGGGCAGCGCGACGGCGCCTTGTGTGAAAAAGTTCAGGCTGCAGTACACCATCGCCGGAAACCGGTTCAGCTGGGGCTGGGCCGGCGGCCACGGGTCATCGACGGTCGACACGAACCCGATGCCGTGCACGGCCTCGGCCAGCTCGCCCTGCGGCGTGTGCATCCAGGCCCGCATGACCGGCAGCGCCGTTACTGCACGTCGAGCAGCTCGACGTCGAAGATCAGGTTGGCGTTCGGCGGAATCGGGCCGGCGCCATCCGCGCCATACCCCAGCGACGCGGGAATGACGAGCGTGCGCTTGCCGCCCACCTTCATGCCGTCGACGCCCTGGTCCCAGCCGGGAATGACGCCGCCGCTGCCGAGGCGGAACGTGAACGGTTTGCGGCCGATCGAGCTGTCGAACTGTTCGCCGTGGTGTTGCGGCGCGTCCGGCAAATACATCCAGCCCGTGTAGTTGACGGTGACGATCTTGCCGGCCGTGGCGACGGCACCCGTGCCGGCCGTCGTGTCGATCTTCTGGAAGGCGACCGGCGCCGTGTCGACCTTGACCTCCGCCGGCGCGGACGCGGGCCCGGACGCGGACGTGTCGTTGGAACGCTTGCAGGCGGCCAGCGTGAGCGTGAGGGTCAGCGCGAGGCCGAGGGAGCAGACGCGGAACATCGTGTTCATATTGGATTCCTTGTTGAAGTCAGAGGGTCTTGACGAAGGCGCGCACGCCGCCCAGCAGCATCTCGATCGACATCGCCGTCAGGATCAGGCCCATCAGGCGCTCGAATGCCGTCATGACCTGCGTGCCCAGCACGTTCTGCAGGCGTTCGGCGCCGAGGAAGACGGCGAGCCAGATCACGGCCACAAACGCCAGCGCGGCCACGTGCACCATCACTTCCTCGATCGAGCCCGAGGTGAACAGCAGCACGGTCGCCAGCGCGGACGGCCCGGCCAGCGCGGGAATCGCCAGCGGCACGATGAACGGCTCGCCGCCTTCGCTGCGGCCCAGCACGCCGTCCGGATGCGGGAAGATCATGCGGATGGCGATGATCAGGAGGATCACGCTGCCGCCGATGCGCAGCGAGATGTCGGTCAGCTGCAGCGCGGCCAGGAAGTGGCGGCCGAAGAACATGAACAGAAGCAGCAGGACGAAGGCGATGGCGCATTCGCGGATCACGATGCGCGGGCGGCGGGCCGGGTCGACGTCCTTCAGCGCGGTCACGAACAGGGGGACGTTGCCGAAGGGGTCGGTGACCAGCAGCAGCAGGATGAAGGTCTGGAAGAAGCTCTTGGTCATGTGGGCGTTGTTATTGTTTTTGCGACCACCGATATTAACCGATCTATACATGTCGTGGTCCGCCCGCGTCTGGTGGGCGGAGGCCGCCCACCGTACTGCAGCGTGGGACCGTACGGTGGCAACCACGCGTCGCGGGATCGTAGGGTGGGCACCCCGTGCCCAAGCGTTCACGCGGCGTTGGCGACGTCGAATGGTATCTCGTCCACGCGAGCGCCCATCCAACGCGTGGGAGGATAACCGCCCACCCATCGGGCGCACGAAATAAAAAAGGCGGCACCATGGCGCCGCCCTTCTCTTGTCGCAGCCGCCGTGGATCAGCTCTGCTCGAACTTCTTCAGCCACGACGTCAGCTGATGCGGTCGCAGCCCGTCGTAATCCTCGAACGGCTGGTGAATCCACGGATTGTGCGGCAGGTCGACCAGGTGGTAATCCGGCTTGATCGACGACGTGCCCTTGACCCAGATGACGGCCGAACGCACTTCCGACACGTCGGCATAATTCTCCTGGAGGTGCTCGCGCACCTTGCGCAAGGTGACGCCGGAATCGGCCAGGTCGTCGACCAGCAGGATGCGGCCGGCCAGCGGGCCCTTGGTCATCGTCATGTACTTGGCGATGTCCAGGTCGCCCTGCTTGGTGCCCGCTTCCTCGCGGTACGAACTGGTCGACAGGATCGCCAGCGGCACGTCGAAGATGCGCGAGATCGCGTCGCCCGGGCGCACGCCGCCGCGCGCGAGGCACAGCACCATGTCGAACTTCCAGTTCGATTCGTAGACCTTGAGCGCCAGGCGCTCGATCAGGCGGTTGTATTCATCCCAGGAGACCCACAGGTCCTTGTCGGTCGATGAAGGCGTCGTCATTGTCGAATATCCCTAGTTTCTGCTTGTGGCTGAAGTATCAGGCTGCGAACGGGTGGCGCAGCACGATGGTTTCTTCGCGGTCCGGACCGGTCGACACCATGTCCACCGGGATGCCGACCAGTTCTTCGATGCGCTTGATGTAGGCGCGGGCATTGGCCGGCAGGTCGTCCATCGACTTGGCGCCGACGGTCGTGCCGGTCCAGCCTGGCATCTCTTCGTACACCGGCACGCAGGCGGCGGCTTCTTCGGCGCCGACCGGGAAGATGTCGACGTCGCGGCCGTCGATCTTGTAGCCGGTGCACAGCTTCAGCGACTCCAGGCCGTCCAGCACGTCCAGCTTGGTCAGGCACATGCCGGTCACGCCGTTGATCTGCACCGAGCGGCGCAGCAGCGCGGCGTCGAACCAGCCGCAGCGGCGGGCGCGGCCCGTCACGGTGCCGAACTCGTGGCCGATGCGCGACAGGTGCTCGCCCACGCCGGCGTCCGTCGGCAGCTCCGACGGGAACGGGCCCGAACCCACGCGGGTCGTGTAGGCCTTGGTGATGCCCATGATGTAATGCAGCATGCCCGGACCGACGCCCGAACCGGCGGCGGCATTGCCGGCCACGCAGTTCGACGAGGTGACGAACGGATAGGTGCCGTGGTCGACGTCCAGCAGCGAACCCTGCGCGCCTTCGAACAGCAGGCTGCCACCGGCCTTGTGCGCGGCGTACAGCGCGGACGACACGTCGCCCACCATCGGACGCAGGCGCGGCACCAGGGCCATCGCGTCGTCGAACACCTTCTGGAAGTCCAGCGCCTCGCCGCCGAGGAAGCCGGTCAGCACGAAGTTGTGGTACTCCAGGTTTTCGCGCAGCTTCTCGGCGAAGCGGGTCTCGTTCAGCAGGTCGGCGATGCGGATCGCGCGGCGCGCGACCTTGTCCTCGTAGGCCGGGCCGATGCCCTTGCCCGTCGTGCCGATCTTGTTCACGCCGCGCTTCGCTTCGCGCGCGACGTCGATGGCGACGTGGTAAGGCAGGATGACCGGGCAGGCTTCCGAGATCTTGAGGCGCGACGCGACTTCGATGCCGGCGGCTTCCAGCTTGTCGATCTCGCGCATCACGTCCGGCACGGACACGACGACGCCATTGCCGATATAGCAGGCCACGCCTGCGCGCATGATGCCCGACGGGATCAGTTGCAACGCGGTCTTCTGGCCCTTGATCACCAGCGTGTGGCCGGCGTTGTGGCCGCCCTGGAAACGCACCACGCCGGCGGCATGGTCGGTCAGCCAGTCGACGATCTTACCCTTGCCTTCATCGCCCCACTGGGTGCCGATGACAACGACGTTCTTAGCAGTATTTGACATCACTTAACCTAAGTTTTTGAGAATCCAATTTCCTTGTTCGAGGACGAGCACACGGTCGCACTCGAACTCGTCCTGTACATTGTCGTGACCCGGCATGGACTGGATCACCACTTCGCCGCTCTTGCGCAGGGCGGCGATTTTTTCGCGCAGCTCGGGCGCGTTGCCCCACGGGGCACGAATGGAATGCTTGCGCTCGGCGGTCGGCAGCAGCCGCGCCAGTTCGCGCAGGTCGAGCGAGAAACCCGTCGCCGGACGCGCGCGCCCGAAGGCTTCGCCGACGTGGTCATAACGGCCGCCGCGCGCAACGGCGTTCGGCAGGCCCGGCACGTACAGCGCGAACATGGCGCCGCTTTCGTACTGGTAGCCGCGCAGGTCGGCGAGGTCGATGGCGATCTGCGCCCGGCCGAGCGCCGAACCGGCCAGCGCGGCGAGTTCCGCCAGCGCGCGGGCGATGCCCGGCAGCGCCGGCAGCACGTCCTTGGCGCGTGCGAGCACGTCGATGTCGCCGTACAGGTTCGGCAGCGCCAGCAGCGCGGCGCGGGTCTGCGCATCGTAGCCGACGGTCGCTTCTTCCAGGCCCGGCACGTCCTTCGAGCGCAGCAGCGAATACAGCAGCTGCTCGTCGCGCCTGGCGGCCGGATCCTCGGCGAGGATCGCGCGCAGCACGCCGACGTGCGACAGGTCGAGGCGCGGCTGGTCGAAGCCCGCCAGCGCGAGCGATGCGAGGGCCAGTTCCTGGATCTCGGCGTCCGCTTCGAGGCCGGCGTGGCCATAGATCTCGGCGCCGATCTGCAGCGGCTCGCGCGTGGCGTGCAGGCCGGACGGCTGCGTGTGCAGCACGCTGCCGGCATAGCACAGGCGGGTGACGGTGTCGCGGTTCAGGAGGTGGGCGTCGATGCGGGCGACTTGCGTCGTCATGTCGGCGCGCAGGCCGAGCAGGCGGCCGCTCATCGAGTCGACGAGCTTGAACGTCCGGAGATCGGTGTCCTGTCCGGCGCCGGCCAAGAGCGAATCGACGTATTCGAGCAGCGGCGGCATCACGAGTTCGTAGCCGTAGGTACGGAAGGTGTCGAGCATCAGGCGGCGCAGCTCTTCGATCTTGCGCGCTTCGGACGGCAGGACGTCGGCGATATTCTCGGGCAGGAGCCAGGTGGGCATGGGCAAAGCGGGTCGGATTATTAAAGGTCGGACAACATTCGGGCGGCATGAACGCGGCTTTGCACGCGTCCACTGCGCCGAATCGACGATTTTAACCGAAAACGCGGATCGGTTGGCGATGAAACCAGAGCCAACGTTGTCGATATTCCACGTGACCGGCCGTCGGCGGTTGCATTTCCGGTGGGGTGGACGGGTCTTCCGTCCACGCGTTCAAAACGGTTCGCCCGGCCAGCCACGCCGATTTGAACCGGCGGGATGCACCGTGGGCACGGGGTGCCCACCCTACCGCAGGAGGGCCGCATGGTGAACACGGCGTGCCCAGCCGAACGCAAGAGGGAGGCATGGTCGGCACCGCGCGCCCATCGGAACGCAAGAGATCACGTAGGGTGGGCGCCCCGCGCCCACCAAACGCGACCGGCTCCGCGGCGGGGTTATTTGCCCGCGCCGGGACCCTTGAAATACTTGAAGAACTCGGAACTCGAATCCAGCACGATCACGTCGTTGCGTCCCTTGAAGGTGGCCTTGTAGGCCTCCATCGAGCGATAGAACCGGTAGAACTCCGGATTCTTGCCGAACGACTTGGCATAGATCTGCGACGCCTGCGCATCGCCCTCGCCCTTGATCGTCTCGGCGTCGCGCTGGGCGTCGGCCAGGATCACGCTGCGCTGGCGCTCGGCGTCGGCGCGGATCGTTTCCGCCTCGGCCACGCCGGTCGCGCGCAATTCGTTCGCCACGCGCACGCGGTCGGCCTTCATGCGTTCGTACACGGCATTGTTGACCTGGTCGACGAAATCGATGCGCTTCAGGTGCACGTCGACGACTTCCACACCCAGGTCGCGCACGCCCGGCACCAGGTCGGCACGCACGGCGTCGGCGACGTCCGCGCGCTTGCCGCCGGTCAGCACGTCGGCCAGGTTGCGCTTGCCGATCTCGGCGGTGAGCGCATTGCGCACGAGCTGGGTCAGGCGCTCGCCACCGCGGTCGGCGTTGCTGCCGATCGCGATCAGGTACTGGCGCGGATCGACGATGCGCCATTTGATGAACGCATCGACGAGGAGGTCCTTCTTTTCCGCCGTCATGAAGCGGTCGCCGTCCGGCGTGTCGAGCGTCTGCAGGCGCTTGTCGAGGTAGACGACGCTCTGGAACGGCCGCGGCGCCTTGAAGTTCAGGCCCGGTTCCTTGATCACTTCGCGCAGTTCGCCGAGCGCATACACGACGGCGTAACGGTGCTGGTCGACGACGAACATGGACGACGCCACCAGCGCGACGACGATGGCGGCCCCGATCAGGGCGGCTAGCAGGCGGCTCATCAGCGGCTCTCCCGTTCGCGGCCCGTGTCGCGGCTGCGCAGGTCGCGCGTGCGGTTCGATTCGCCGTTCGATGCTTCCGGCTGGGTTGGCGCAGCCGGTGGTTGCGCTTGTTGCGGCTGTTGCGGCTGCGCCGGGTTCGGCGCCGGCGCCATCATCGGGCCGGAGCCCGAGCCGCGCGCGGCCTCGTTGGCCGTCGACTGGGCCAGCAGGCGGTCGAGCGGCAGGTAGATCTGGTTGGTACCGGCCTTGGTGTCGATCATGACCTTGCTCGTGCTGGAAAGGACTTGCTGCATCGTCTCGATATACATGCGGTCGCGCGTGACGGCCGGGGCCTTGGCGTACTCGGCCACGATCTTGTCGAAGCGCGCGGCATTGCCGGTCGCGACGCTGACGACGCTGGCGCGGTAGGCTTCCGCGTCCTGCACGAGGCGCGCGGCGCGGCCCTTCGCCTGCGGCAGGATGTCGTCGGCAAAGGCCTGCGCTTCGCTGCGCGAGCGGGCGCGCTCTTCCTGCGCCTTGCCGGCATCCTCGAACGCGGCGGCGACCTGGTCCGGCGGCTGCACGGATTGCATCGTCACGCCGACGACGTCCGCACCGAGCTTATAGCGGTCGATCATGCGCTGGATCGCTTCGCGGGCCTGGGCGGCCAGCTTGTCGCGGCCGTCGTACAGGACGGTGTCCATCTTGTTCTGGCCCACGAGTTCGCGCACGACGGTCTCGGCCGCGTCACGGACGGTCTCGACCTGGTCGCGGTTGTTGAACACCCACGCGACCGGATCCTTGATCTTGTACTGCACGGAGAACTGGACGTCGACGATGTTCTCGTCGCCCGTCAGCATCAGCGCTTCGCTCGGCTGTTTGTTGCGCACGTTGGCGCGGTAGCCGATCTCGGCGGTCTGCACCTGCGCCGTGTTGACGGTCTCGTGCGCCTGGAACGGCGCCGGCCAGCGCCAGTTGAAGCCGGCCCCGGCGACGTGCGACAGGCGGCCGAACGTCGTCACGATGCCGACCTGCCCTTCCTGCACGATGAACGCGCCGCTGGCGAGCCAGATCAGCACGGCGATGGCGCCGACGACGGTGGCCGTCAGGCCGATGCCGCGCGCGTCCGGGCGGAACGAGCCGCCGTCGCCGCCGCGCTTGCCGCCGAACAGGCGGTTGAGGCGCTGGTTGAAGTCGCGCCACAGCTGGTCGAGGTCGGGCGGACCATCGCTGTCGTTCTTGTTGTTCGGGCGGCGGCCTTCGTTCGACTTGGGTTTGTGGCCCCAGCGGGGCGGTGCGGCGGGCCGATCGTTGAGGGACAACATGGGGACGGCGGGCTTGCGCGCGCCGGCATGACGACCGGTCGGCGCCAGCCGCGCGCCGATCCGTTTGATCAGAGAAACAAGCATAGACTAGTGTGGTCCGGGATGGGGAGTCGCGGGCAGCAGGTCGGCATGCGCGAAACCGGCTTCCTCGCCTTCCTGCTCGTCGGCGTCCGGTACGGCGGCGCGGCTTCCGGCCGCTTCGGCGATCGCGTCGCGCAGCAGGTCGAGGCCGGCGCCGCTCCTGGCGCTGATGAAAACGCGGCTGATCTTACCATATTCATCACGCTCGATCCCGGGCTCGAGGCCCGCCGCATCGATCTTGTTCCAGACGAGGATCTGGGGAATATGGTCGGCACCGATCTCGCGCAGGACCCCGTTGACCTGCTCGATCTGCTCCATCCGCACGGGCGAAGCGCCGTCGACGACGTGCAGCAGCAGGTCGGCGTGGATGGTTTCTTCCAGCGTGGCGCGGAACGCGGCGACCAGCTGGTGCGGCAGTTCGCGCACGAATCCAACGGTATCGGACACGACGACGTTGCCGACGTCCGGACCGAGGTACAAACGGCGCGACGTCGTGTCCAAGGTGGCGAACAACTGGTTCGCGACGTACACCCCGGCCTTCGTCAGGGTGTTGAACAGCGTCGACTTGCCGGCGTTGGTATAGCCGACGAGCGACACGGAAAACGTCTGGTTGCGCCCGCGCGAACGGCGCTGGGTCTCGTGCTGCTTGCGCAGCTTGGTGAGGCGGGTGCGCAGCATCTTGACGCGCTCGCCGATCAGCCGGCGGTCGGTCTCGAGCTGGGTTTCGCCGGGACCGCGCAGGCCGATACCGCCCTTCTGGCGCTCCAGGTGGGTCCAGCCGCGGATCAGGCGCGTGGCCAGGTGCTGCAGCTGGGCCAGCTCGACCTGCAGCTTGCCCTCGTGGCTCTGGGCCCGCTGGGCGAAGATGTCGAGGATCAGGCTGGTGCGGTCGACCACGCGCACGTTGAGGCGCCGCTCCAGGTTGCGCTGCTGGGCGGGCGACAGGGCGTGGTTGAAAATGACGATCTCGACCTTGTCGGCCAGGCAGGCCTGCGCGATCTCGTCGGCCTTGCCGCTGCCGACGAAATACGCGGGATCGGGACTGTTGCGCTTCGCAGTGATCGTGGTGACCGGTTCGGCCCCTGCCGAGCGTGCCAGCAGGGCCAGTTCTTCCAGGCTGGCCTTGAAGTCGCCAACGTTGAAATCGATACCGACCAATGCGGCGCGCATGGTGTTGCCGGAAACGTCAGCCATCGACCTCACTCGGCGTCTTGCTCGAGGTTGAGATTGACGGCGCGGGCCGGGACGACTGTGGAGATGGCGTGCTTGTAAACCATCTGGGTGACCGTGTTACGCAGCAGGACCACGTACTGGTCGAAGGATTCGATATGGCCCTGAAGCTTGATCCCGTTGACGAGATAGATCGAGACAGGGACGTGCTCTTTGCGCAAGGCGTTGAGGAATGGGTCTTGTAACAGTTGCCCTTTGTTGCTCATGACAGCTCCGTGATGTTGTTGTCGTATAAAAATTGTGGCGGGATGCCGGATTTCAAGTGGCTGCGCCAACATTCTCAAGCTGTGAATGTTCGCCCAGGCTCACTGTAACCTGTTTTGCTCTTTTTTGTCGTACCGCTATGGTTAAACCTGGCTTAAAAACACCCTGCCGTGCCGGAAAATTTCACGATGTACGGATTTATTCGCGTGGGGTGGGCACCCGTGCCCACGCGGACGGCGGCGTTACGCGGACGTCGCGCCAGCGCGGGCGACGTGGTGCGTGCGTCGCGCGTCATCGTGGGCCGGCCAACGTGACGCACGCGTCACGCGTGGACACGGGGTGCCCACGCTACGGCTTGGCGAACGGGTTTTTGCCGCTGCGCAGTTCGATCCTGAGCGGCGTGCCGACCAGGTCGAACGTGTCGCGGAAATGCTTTTCCAGGTAACGCTTGTACGGCTCCGTGATGCCATCCAGCGCATTGCCGTGGATGACGATGATGGGCGGGTTCTGGCCGCCCTGGTGGGCGTAGCGCATCTTCGGACGGGTGCTGCCCTTGCGCTTCGGTTCCTGCTTCTCGATGGCTTCCTGCAGCGCACGCGTCAGGCGCGGCGTCGACAGGTTCGCGGTCGCCGCGGCATACGCCGTGTCGATGGCCTTCATCAGGTGGTTGATGCCCGTGCCCTTCAGCGCCGAGATGAACTTCATCTCCGCGAAGCCGAGGAAGTCCAGCTTGCGGTCGATGTCGTTCTTGACCTGGTCGCGCTGGTCGGACGTGAGGCCGTCCCACTTGTTGACGGCGACGACGAGCGCGCGGCCCGTCTCCAGGATGAAGCCGGCGATGTGCGCGTCCTGCTCGGAGATGTCCTGCTGCGCATCGAGCATCAGCACGACGACGTTCGCCTCCGAGATCGACTGCAGCGTCTTCACGACCGAGAATTTCTCGATCGCCTCGAACACCTTGCCGCGGCGGCGGATGCCGGCCGTGTCGATCAGCGTGTAGTTCTTGCCGCCCTTCTCGAACGGCACCTCGATCGAATCGCGCGTGGTGCCCGGCATGTCGAACGCGATCACGCGCTGCTCGCCGACCAGGGTGTTGATCAGCGTGGACTTGCCGACGTTCGGACGGCCCACGAGGGCGATCTTGACGCCGCGGTCGGCCGGCTCCAGCTCCTCGGCTTCGGCGGGGCGCTGCTGCACGGCTTCGTCGATGGCCTCGTTGACCAGGTCCAGCACGCCGTCGCCGTGGGCGGCGGAGATCACGTACGGATCGCCCATGCCCAGTTCGTAGAAATCGGCCGTGACCGAGGTGTACTTCATGCCCTCGCTCTTGTTCACGACCAGCATGACCTTGCGGCCCGACTTGCGCAGGAAGTCCGTGATGGTCTTGTCGTGCGGGGTCAGGCCCTGGCGGCCGTCGACGATGAACATCACGACGTCCGCCTCGGCGACGGCCTGGCGCGTCTGCAGCGCCATTTCGTGCATGATGCCTTCCTTGGCGACCGGCTCGAAACCGCCGGTATCGATGACCAGGAACGGCCGTTCGCCCATGCGCCCTTCGCCGTAGTGGCGGTCGCGCGTGAGGCCAGGCAGATCCGCCACCAGCGCGTCGCGCGAGCGGGTCATGCGATTGAATAAGGTCGACTTTCCGACGTTGGGACGACCTACGAGTGCGATTACCGGCTTCATTGAATCTTATTCGACCGCGATTGCGGTCACGGTTCCATTTTGTGTTTGAAAAATCAGGTTCGAACCGACGACCAGAGGCGTCGATTCGATGGCGCTGCCGTCGGTCGCGGCACGGGCCAGGAAGGCACCGTCCTCGCGCGACAGGAAGTGTATATAACCCTGGTAGTCGCCGACGGCGACGGCGCGGCCGTACGACACCGGCGTGGACAGGCGGCGGTAGGCCAGCTTGTCGTTCTTCCACGCGCTCGTGCCGCTGTCGCGGTTGTACGCGAACACGGCGCCCTTGTCGTCCGGGACGAATACGAAGCGCTGGTCGGCGGCCACGCCCACCTCGGACGAGATGTCGCGGGTCCAGCGCGGGCTGCCGGTGGCCAGGTCGAAGCAGCCGACGCGGCCCTGGTACGACACGGCGCACACGTCGTTGTCGATCACGACCGGCGTGCCGCCCATGTCGGTGACGCGCTCCAGTTCCGTCGCGCCGTGCGCCACGCCCACTTCGATCTCCCAGCGCGGCGCGCCGGTGGCGAGGATCAGCGACATCAGCTTGCCGCCCGGCTGGGCGATCAGCACGTCCTTGTCGTGGATGACCATGCCCGGCGCCAGGCGCAGCGTGAGCGCGGGCGCGGTGCGCTGCACGGTCCACTTCTTCTGGCCGGTCTTGGCGTCATACCCGTTGATGCGGTTATCGATGCTGCGCGCGACGACGATGCCCTCGCCCACGACCGGCGACGACAGGATCTCGGAAGAGAGCTGGGCATCCCACAGCTTCTTGCCGTCCATGTCGAACGCCAGCAGCTTGCCCTTGGCGCCGCCCAGCACGATGACGCTGCCGTCCGTGCCGACGCCCGCCGTCAGGTCCATGCCGGCCTTCGTGCGCCAGATCTGGCGGCCCGTGGCGGCTTCCGCGCGCACGATGGTGCCGTCGCCGCCGGCGGCGACGATGGTGTTGTCGGCGATGGCCGGCGAGAACATATAGCTCTGCGACTTGCCGACTTCCAGCTTCCACGCCGTGCGCACGGCCATCGACCCTTTGAGGTCGACCAGCGGCGCGGGCTGGTTGCCCTTCGGTTTGGACGCGAACGGATTCAGCGAATGCATGGTGGAGCAGCCCGTCATCAGGGCGAGGACACCGACACCAACGAGCTTGCGGCTAATACGCATATTCTTCTTACCTTGTTCTATGGGGTACTGCAAACATAGCTACATGCATCTGCACGTCGTCCCCGCGGAGGCGGGGACCCAATTTTGCATGCGTTTCGACAGCGCGTAAAACTTGGATTCCCGCCTCCGCGGGAACGACGGTCATTGTTACGCAGCCACGAGCTTAACTTACGCGGCGGCTTTCTGTGCCGGCGCGCCACCGATCGCATCCAGCTTGACCTGCACGACCTGGCGGCCCGGATGGTTCTTCTCCATCTTGTCGAGCGCGGCCTGGTACGCGGTGCGGGCCTCGGCCAGCTTGTTCTGCGCGACCAGGACATCGCCCTTGCGATCCTGCACCTCGGCCGCGAACTGCGCCGGGAAGTCGCCGTTCAGCAGCGCGAGCGCCTGGTCGTAGGCCTTCTCGTCCAGCAGCACGCCGGACAGGCGCAGCCTGGCGATGGACTTGTACTCGTCGTCGCCATGGTCGGCCGCCCATTGCAGCTGGGCCTTGGCGGTCTTGAGGTCGTTCGCGTCGAACGCGGCCTTGGCGGCGGCCAGGGCGGCCATCGGGCCGTAGGCGGTCGAGCCGAACTTGTCCTCGATGTCGCTCGTGAAGCGCTGGACCTTGGCCTTGTCGCCCGCCTCGATCGCCGCCGTCAGGCCGTCGTACAGGCCGGACGCTTCCGCGGCCTGCGTGCGCTGGTGCGAGTTCCAGAAGTTGTAGGCGGCATAGCCGCCCAGCGCGAGGATCAGCACCCAGCTGATGAGGTTACCAAAGCGGTCCCAGAAGGCCTTGAAATTGGCTATCTGTTCCTGTTCTTCGAGATCGTATGCCATGGACGTCGGTCTTTGTCTTGTCGTTGGTTGAGAAGGCCCCCGCGCGCCTGCGCGGGTTCGTGATTATGGATGGTAGTGCACGTGATCATGGTCGTGATCGTGGTCGTGTCCGCCCACGATCTGGTCGACGATGAAGTCGACGGCGTCGTCGAACGGCACGCTGGACTGCTGCTGGCCACCTTCGGCTGCGCGCAGCGCCTTCACGGCCACGACGTTGTTGGCCACTTCGTCCGCGCCGATGATCACGGCGAACGCCGCGCCGGAACCGTCGGCCTTCTTCATCTGGCTCTTGAAGCTGCCGGCGCCGCTCGGCGTCGCGCAGTGCAGGACCACGTCCAGGCCGGCGTCGCGGATGCGCTCGCCGAGGATGAACGCCTTCATCTGCGCATCGACGCCCTGGTGCACGAGGTAGACGTCGCACTGGGCCGGCTCGGCCGGCTCGCCCTGCGCCTTCATCAGCTCGATCAGGCGCTCGATGCCCATCGCGAAGCCGATGCCCGGCGTCGCCTTACCGCCGAAGGTCTCGATCAGCGGATCGTAGCGGCCGCCGGCGCAGACGGTGCCCTGCGCGCCCAGCAGGTCGGTGACCCACTCGAACACGGTGCGGTTGTAGTAATCGAGGCCGCGCACGAGGCGCGGGTTGACCGTGTACTGGACATTGTTCGCGTCCAGGATCTGCTTCAGGCCCTCGAAGTGCGCGAGCGATTCGTCGCCCAGGTAGTCGAGCAGCCTGGGCGCGGCGTTGACCAGGTCCTGCATGGCCGGGTTCTTGGTGTCGAGGATGCGCAGCGGGTTCGCGTGCAGGCGGCGCTGCGCTTCGGCGTCGAGCACGTCGACGTTCGCTTCGAAGTAGGCGATCAGGTCGGCGCGGTGGCGCTGGCGCTCTTCCGCATTGCCGATCGAGTTCAGTTCCAGGCGGATGTTGTCCAGGCCCAGGTCGTCCCACAGGCGGCGGCACAGCATGATCAGCTCGGCGTCGATGTCCGGACCGGAAAAGCCGATGGCTTCCGCGCCGAACTGGAAGAACTGGCGGTAGCGGCCGCGCTGCGGACGCTCGTGGCGGAACATCGGGCCCTTGTACCACAGGCGCTTGGGGCCGTCGTAGGCGAGGTTGTGCTCGATGACGGCGCGCACGACGCCGGCCGTGCCTTCCGGACGCAGGGTCAGCTGGTCGCCGTTCATCGAATCGGTGAAGGAATACATTTCCTTTTCGACGATGTCGGTGACGGCGCCGATGGCGCGCGCGAACAGGCCCGTTTCCTCGACGATGGGCGTGACGATCTTCTGGTAGCCGTAGCTCTTGAGCACGGATTCCGCGGTGTTTTCGAACAATTCCCACAGCGGCGCGTCGGCCGGGAGGATGTCGTTCATGCCTTTGACGGCGACAATCTTTTCTTTTTTATCGGACATTTCTATTTCTTCCTTCGTACCGCTCAAAAACCGTCGTTCCCGCGCAGGCGGGAACCCAAGTCTTCCTTCGCACCGCTCAAAGACCGTCGTTCCCGCGCAGGCGGGAACCCAAGTTCTGCGTGCGCCACGATAGCGCGTGCAAACTTGGGTCCCTGCCTGCGCAGGGACGACGATTATGCGGTCTCGGCCTGCTTCGAATAATTCTTTTGTACGTAATCGAGCACGATCGTCTTGAACTCATCCACGATCCGCTCGCCCCGCAGTGTAGCGACCTTTTGCCCATCCACAAAGACCGGCGCCGCCGGCGATTCGCCGGTGCCCGGCAGCGAGATGCCGATATTCGCGTGCTTCGATTCGCCCGGACCGTTCACGATGCAGCCCATCACGGCCACGTTCATCGCTTCCACGCCCGGAAAGGTCTTCTTCCATTCCGGCATCTGCTCGCGCAGGAAGGTCTGGATGTTGTCGGCCAGTTCCTGGAACACGGTCGACGTCGTCCGGCCGCAGCCCGGGCACGCGATCACCATCGGCGTGAACTTGCGCAGGCCCATCGTCTGCAGGATTTCCTGGCCGACGACGACTTCCTTCGTGCGGTCGCCGCCCGGTTCCGGCGTCAGCGAGATGCGGATCGTGTCGCCGATGCCTTCCTGCAGCAGCACGGACAAGGCCGCGGTCGACGCGACGATGCCCTTGCTGCCCATGCCCGCTTCCGTCAGGCCCAGGTGCAGCGCGTAGTCGCAGCGGCGGCCCAGTTCGCGGTAGACGGCGATCAGGTCCTGCACGCCGGACACCTTGCACGACAGGACGATCTTCTCGCGCGCCAGGCCGATTTCCTCGGCGCGCTGGGCGTTCTCGATCGCCGACGTGATCAAGGCTTCGTACATGACGGACTGCGCGCTCCACGGCTGCGCGCGCGACGCGTTCTCGTCCATGATGCGCGCCAGCAGCGCCTGGTCGAGGCTGCCCCAGTTGACGCCGATGCGCACCGGCTTGTCGTACCGGATCGCGGTTTCGATCATCTGGGCGAACTGGGTGTCGCGCTTGGCGCCCTGCCCCACGTTGCCCGGATTGATGCGGTATTTCGACAGCGCCTGCGCGCACGCCGGATAATCGCGCAGCAGCAGGTGGCCGTTGTAGTGGAAGTCGCCGACGAGGGGGACGTCGACGTCCATCCGGTCGAGCTGCTCGCGGATCGCCGGCACGGCGGCCGCGGCTTCCGGCGTGTTCACGGTGATGCGCACGATCTCGGAACCGGCGCGCGCCAGCTCCTTGACCTGGATCGCGGTACCGATCACGTCGGCCGTGTCGGTGTTCGTCATCGACTGCACGACGACGGGGGCGTCGCCGCCGACCATCACCTTGCGCGCGCCGTGCTGCACGAGCACGCCGCGGCTGGCGCGGCGCGGCAGCGGGCCGGAACCGATCGGCTCGTTGGCGTTGTTCGAAAAAGTCATCTCTATGTATTCCGTTTATTGCACGCTTTTACTGGAGGTTCACGCGCGACAGCGTCTTGCCCGGCACCGCCGGCAGCGCGACGGCGGCGCCGCGCAGCGTGGCCGTGACGCCGGCCGGATTACCGACCGTCATGCGCACCGGCTGCTCGACGTTGACGGTCTCGGTGCTGCCGGCCTTGACGAGGCGCGACAGCAGCGGTGCGCCGCCCTTGGCCGGCCGGACTTCGATCCACGAATCCTGGCTGACGTTCAGCACGAGGGCGTTGGCGCCCACCGGCGCCGCGGCCGGTGCGGCGGTGGCGCCGGCCGGCGCCTGGGTCGCGGCCGGCGTGGCCGGTGCCGCGGGGACGGTCGCCGGCGGTGCGCCCGTCGCGGCCGTGCCCGGCACGTTGACGACGGCGCCCGGCGCCGCATTGTCCGCGGCCGCGGCGGGCGGCGCGGATGCGCTGGCGCCCGGACCCGGCACGGAAATCAGCGGCACGGCCGGATTCTGCAGCGGCTCGACGGCGTTGCCGTTGGCGGCTTCGGTGACGCCGTTCGCCGCCGGCACGGTCACGCTGGTCATGGCCGTTTCGCCGCGCGGCGCACCCGGGACGAGGCCGAAGTGCCAGGCCGCGGCGGCGGCCGCCACGACCACCACCACGGCGCCGGCGACCCAGCCCAGCGGCAGGCCCGAACGTTTGCCGTGGCTCGGGAACTTGGATTCCGAGAACGAGGCCGGGGTCGGACGCCGGTTCGCCGTGACGGCGCTCGTGTCGGGCGCGGGCTCGGTCTCCATGGCGATCTGGGCCACCAGCGGCGCCGGATCGACCTTTACCAGCTTGGCGTAGGCCCGCACGAAGCCGCGGGTCACGGCGGGGCTGGGCAGCGCGGCGTAATCGCCCGCTTCCAGTGCGATGACCTGGCGCACGGCCAGTTTCAACTGGTCGGCCACCTGTTCGACGGACCACCCCAGCGCCTCGCGCTGCGCGGCCAGGGCCTGGCCCGGGACGCCGCGCACGGGCGGTTGGTTGTCGGGCGTCGCCGGCTGATCTGCACGCTCGGAACTCATTGTCGTTGTCTCACTCACTAAATGCACCGCGCTCGAACGCCGCATACTCGGGCGAACCGGGGAAGCGCTTGCGCAGCTGCGCCGCCAGCGACGCCTCCGTGTCCCGGTCGCCGAGCATGTGCTTGACCCGGATGGCCAGCCACAGCACGTCGGCCGGCAGCACGTCGAGCTTCGCTGTCTCCGTCAGGCGGTTAATGAAAAACCCGGCGCGGGAATAATCGCGCCGCTCGAAATACACTCTTGCCAGTCCGGCGCTCGTGGCCGGCAGGTCGGGATCGTAACGCAGGGCGTCGAGCAGATAGCGCTCGGCCGCGTCGACATTCTTCATCTTCAGGCTGCAATTGCCCGCGTTGATCATGGCTTTGGCCGGCGACACGTAGTTCGGATTCTTCAGCGCCGTTTCGAAATAGCCCATGGCCTCGCGCGGCTTGCCGCCGGCTTCGCACAGGAACAGCCCGTAATTGTTGGACAGGTCCGGATTGCCGGGCGCCAGGCGCAGCGCGTGCCGGTAATTCTCGTCGGCGAGGAGGTTCTCGCCCATCGCCGTGTAGATCAGGGCGCGCACGCCGTACGCATCGGCCGAGTCCGGGTTGGCGGCGATGGCCCGCTTCACCTCGTCCAGCGCGACTTCGTACTTGCGTTCCTGATAATAGCCGACCGCCAGTTGCAGGCGGATCTGGGCGCGTTTTTCCGCGGCCGTCTGGTCGGACAGCGTCTTGAGCTCGTGCGTATCGCCCGCCAGGCCGTCGTTGTTGCCGGCGCAGGCCGACAACAGCAGCGGGAAGGCGAGCGCGCAGGCCAGGCGTCCGGACAGCCGCGGCATCAGGACGCGATCTCCACGATCTTGCCGAAGTCCGGGCCGAATTTCTGTTGGTATTCGGCCATCTTGCTCATGCGCTCGTTCACGCGGGTACGGTCCTGGACCTCGCCCGCCAGCTGGCCGCAGGCGGCGTCGATGTCGTCGCCGCGCGTCTTGCGGATCGTGGTGACGAGGCCGGCGTCCATCAGCACCTGGGCGAACGCCTTGATGCGCGGGTTCTTCGAGCGCACGAGGCCGGATTCGGGGAATGGATTGAACGGAATCAGGTTGAACTTGCACGACACGCCCACGACGGGGTCGTTGACGAGGGCGACGAGTTCGCGCGCGTGCTCGTCGGTGTCGTTGACGCCGTCCAGCATGCAGTATTCGAACGTGATGAAGTCGCGCGGGGCGAATTCGAGGTAGCGCCTGCACGCGGCCATCAGCTCGCGCAGCGGGTATTTCTTGTTCAGCGGGACGAGCATGTCGCGCAGCGGATCGTTCGAGCCGTGCAGCGACACGGCCAGCGCCACCGCGCATTCCTGCGCCAGCTTGTCCATGTTCGGCACCACGCCCGACGTCGAGACGGTCACGCGGCGGCGCGACAGGCCGTAGGCGTTATCGTCCAGCATCAGCTTGAGCGCGGTGACGGTCGGGTCGAAGTTCAGCAGCGGCTCGCCCATGCCCATCATGACGACGTTGGTGATCTGGCGCTCGCCCTTCGGACCCGGCTCGATGCCTTTCGTGCGGCGCAGTTCGAACTCGGCCATCCACAGCTGGCCGATGATCTCGGCGACCGAGAGATTCCGGTTGAAGCCCTGCTTGCCCGTCGAGCAGAAGCGGCAGTTGACGGCGCAGCCGGCCTGGGTGGAGATGCACAGCGTGCCGCGCGTTTCTTCCGGGATGAACACGGTTTCGACGGCGTTGCCGTTGCCCACGTCGACCAGCCATTTGCGCGTGCCGTCGCTCGACGTGTGGTCGCTGATGATGGCGGGCGAGCGCACCTCGGCGCGCGTCTTGAGCTTTTCGCGCAGCGATTTCGCCAGGTCCGTCATGGCGTCGAAATCGGCGACGCCGAACTGGTGGATCCAGCGCTGCAGCTGCTTGGCGCGGAACGGCTTCTCCCCCAACTCGGCGCAGTAGGCGACGAGCTGCGCGGGATCGAAGTCCAGCAAGTTGGTGAGAGTTGCCATGATTGAATCCTGTGCCTTCAAAATAAGTTCCGCCCGCCGGGCTCCGGGAGCGTGGGCGAGCGGGATATTGCGATGTTAAGCCAGCTTGCGCCGCTCAACGAAAAAAATTTGCTACGAAGATTAACGCGAGTAGACGTTCAGTGCCGGAAAGTAGTAAGCGATCTCGACGGCTGCGGTCTCGGCGGCGTCCGAACCGTGCACGGCGTTGGCGTCGATGGAGTCGGCGAAGTCGGCGCGGATGGTGCCCTTGTCGGCCTTCTTCGGATCGGTTGCGCCCATCAGTTCGCGGTTCTTGGCAATCGCGCCTTCGCCTTCCAGCACCTGGATCATGACCGGGCCCGAGATCATGAAGTCGACCAGATCCTTGAAGAACGGACGCTCTTTGTGGACGGCATAGAAACCTTCGGCTTCGGCGCGCGACAGCTGGGCCATACGGGCAGCGACGACCTTCAGGCCCGCGCCTTCGAAACGGCTGTAGATTTGGCCGATCACGTTTTTAGCGACTGCGTCAGGTTTGATGATCGACAGGGTGCGTTCGATTGCCATTTAAAAACTCCAATAAAAAGAAAGGTTTAAATCGAGATTTGGGAACTCAATCAACCTTCTATTTTACCATACATCCGTCATGCCACCGATATTGCGCCGCGCCGACACGAGATGTTAGAGTGGCATCGATAGACCTCGTCCATACGGGCGCCGCTTATGCAAGGCTTAAATCTTGCGTTTCCGGCACACACCCCCTGTTGACGCGGAGACCAGACCCCATATGGGGAGCAAAGCGATTTCTTCCAACGGAGGCATTATGATTCCCAGCCTGCAAAAAACCTACGACGTCCCGGCCACCCGCGCCACGCGTCACCGCGTCCTGCGCAATACTTACTGGCTGCTGGCCCTGTCCATGGTCCCGACCGTATTCGGCGCTTACATCGGCCTGCAGATGGCCCTGCCGATCTTTGCCAGCGGCATGGGCGTGCTGCTGTTCCTCGCCATCGCGTTCGGCTTCATCTTCGCGATCGAGAAGACCAAGAACTCGGCGGCCGGCGTACCGATCCTGCTCGCCTTCACGTTCTTCATGGGCCTGTGGCTGACCCCGCTGCTGCGCTACACGCTGCACTTTTCCAACGGCGGCACCCTGATCATGACCGCGTTCGCCGGCACCGCGGTCGTGTTCGCGACGATGGCGACCATCGCCACCGTCTCGAAGCGCGATTTCTCGGGCATGGGCAGCTGGCTGTTCGCGGGCGTCATCGTCGTGATCCTGGCCAGCCTGGCCAACATCTTCCTGCAACTGCCGGCGCTGATGCTGGTCGTGGCGGCGATGGCGATGGTGATCTTCTCGGCCCTCATCCTGTTCGACGTGAACCGCATCGTCAACGGCGGCGAAACCAACTACATCAGCGCGACGCTGCGCATCTACCTGGACATCTACAACGTGTTCACCAGCATGCTGCAACTGCTGGGCATCGGGTTCGGCAACCGCGACTGATCGACGCGCACCGCGCTGAAGAGCCGGCCCGTCGGCCGGCTTTTTTACGCCCATGAACTCGTGAATTCGGGGTCAGAGCACATTTCTGATCAATGTAACCGAGGCAAGCTTGCTCCGAAGATCGTGCACCAAAAAGGGCTCTGACCCCGAATTATCCCAAAAAGGGCTCTGACCCCGAATTATCCTGACCCCGAATTATCCGAGTCCCATTGGCAGAACCGCACGGCCCTGCGTACAATAGCCGTTCGCCTTCGATTCCGCCCTCCATGTCCCGTAGCCTGGTCCACGTACTGCTGTCGCTGTTGCTGCTCGTTTCGCAGCAGCTGTCGCTCGGCCACGGCTATACGCACTGGGCCGAGATCGACGAGACGCTCGTCCGGCAGGCCGCGGCCAGCGCGGCCGGTGGCAACGGCAAGCTGCCCAAGCCGGGCCTGCACGACCTGTGCGGCCAGTGCGCGGCCAGCGCCCAGATCGCCTTTGCGCTGCCCACCACGCTGCGCCGGTTCGTCCCCGCCAGGCTCGCCTATGCCGCCCCGGTCGTGCCGGCCACCCCGGGCATCTGCCTGATCACGGCCTGCCCGTTCCAGTCGCGCGCCCCACCCCAGGCTTGAATAACGCTCAGAGTTTTCCGCACCGCCCGGCACGTCCCGGCGGTGCGGGTCGTTATCCATCCGCTTGAGGTTTTAAAAAGATTATGAAAATCGAACGTACGCTGCTCGCCAGCGCGCTCCTGCTCGCCTTCCACCCGGCCGTCCGCGCGGCCGACGACCAACAAACCATCAACGAAGGCAAGATCCAGCAAGTCGTCGTCACGGCCAGCCCGCTGCGCAACGGCGAAGGCGACCAGATCCTGACCCCGGCCAAGGTGCTCGCCGGCGACGAGCTGCGCGACAAGGTCGGCAGCTCGCTGGGCGAGACGCTGCAGAACGAACTGGGCGTATCGGCCTCCGCGTTCGGCGCCGGCGCCTCGCGCCCGATCATCCGGGGCATGGAAGGGTCGCGCGTGAAAATGCTGGAAAACGGGATGGCGACGTCCGACGTGTCCGGCCTGTCGAACGACCACGCCGTCGCGTCCGAAGGCGCCGTCGCGCGCCAGATCGAGATCCTGCGCGGCCCCGCCGCCCTGCTGTACGGCTCGGGCGCGATCGGCGGCCTCGTCAACGTCGTCAACGAACGCATCCCGACGGCGCTGGAACCCAGGCTCACGGGCCAGGTCGAGACGCGGCTCAGCACCGTCGACGACGGCAAGGACATGTCCGGCACGCTGGACGGTGCCATCGGCAAGCTCGGCCTTCACCTCGACGGCAATATGCGCAACACGGACGATTACCAGATTCCCGATCTGCGCGTCGTGAACGACCCGGCCTCGCGCATGAACCGCCTGCCGAATTCCGACACGAAAGAGCGCAACATCGGCGTCGGCGGTTCGTACATCGACGACTGGGGTTATGCGGGCCTGTCGGCGTCGCACCTGACGAATTTCTACGGCATCCCGACGAACGAGGGCTCGCACATCAGCCAGCGCCAGAACCGCTACGACTTCGACAGCATCGTCAAGAACCCGCTCGACGGCCTCGAAAGCGCGCGCGTCAAGGCAGGCTATACCGATTACCACCACACCGAACTGGACGACGGCGTCCCGGCAACGCTGTTCGCGAACAAATCGTTCGAGTCGCGCATCGAGCTCACGCACAAGCCGCTGACGAGCCTCGGCCTGCACGGCACGTTCGGCATGCAGACCGAAAACACGCACTTCTCGGCGCTGAGCGCACAGGGCGGCCCGGACACCGTGCCCGTCACGCACTCGACGACGCAGGCCGCCTTCGTCGTCGAGGAATGGAAGCAGGGTCCGCTGCGCTGGAACGCCGGCCTGCGCTACGAAAACGTCGACCGCAAGCCGGTCTCCAACCGCGAGCGCAGCTTCGACCTGCAATCCGGGTCGATCGGTGCGCAGTGGCCGTTCACGAAGAACTATGCGTTCGGCACGACCCTGTCGTACGCCCAGCGCGCGCCCGCGACGGAAGAACTGTATTCGGGCGGTCCGCACGACGCCACGCTCACGTTCGACGTCGGCAATCCGGACCTGCACAAGGAAATCTCGCGCAACCTCGAACTGTCGCTGGCAAGGACGAGCGGCCTCCTGCGCTGGCGCGTGAACGCCTATCGCAACAACGTCAACAACTTCATCTACGGCCACATGACGGATGCGATGTTCGACGAGGACGGCAACCCGGGCGGCGATTTCCGCCAGCGCCTGTTCCTGCAGGCCAAGGCCCACGTCCAGGGCGCGGAAGCGGAGATGACGTGGAACCAGATCGGCATGGGCTGGAACGGCCGCGTGTTCACGGACACCTCGCGCGGCTACCTCGACGATGCCGGCAACCTGCCGCTGCAGCCGGCCGACCGCGTCGGCGCCGCCGTCGGCTACCGCCAGCCGAACTGGCGCGCCGGCCTCGACTGGACGCACGCCCGCGGCCAGGAACGCCTCGCCGCGTTCGAATCGACGCCGACGTCGTCGTATAACCAGGTCGACGCCAATCTGTCGTACACGCAAAAACTCCAGAACATGGACCTGACGTACTTCCTCACGGCGAAGAACCTGCTGAACGAAGACATCCGCCTGTCGACGTCGCTGCTCAAGGACATCGCACCGCTGCCGGGCCGGAACATCACGTTCGGCGTGCGCGCCAAGTTTTAATGGACGCGATCGGTTGAGACACGTCGGGGGGGGGCCGGGGGGGCGCCCCCCCGGCCCCCCACAAACTGAGTGTGGTCGCGGGGGCGCGGCCGCCGCGGCCCG
>NZ_JAXOFN010000032.1:0-10953 GCF_034420155.1 Massilia luteola | reverse complement strand
CAACATCCGGTGGGGGGGGGCCGACTTTTTTTATGGGAGGGGTTGTGTTTACACCGGGGGGGGGGGCGGGGGGGCCCCCCCCGACGTCCATCAGAATACGTATTGACGTCCCGTGCGCCGCGCGCGCGCGACCTTCGCTATAGTCTTGCCATTGAACTCAATCCAACCGGCATAAGTACGAATTTGCCGCCCCGAATGGTCCCGTGGAGACATTTTGTTCTCCAGATACCAACGGACCTTCTTGCGCGGAAAATGTATTTTTTTTCATAGCTGTTACAGCTTATGCATTTGCGCATAGAATGACCGCTTTCGGACTCGGAAGCGATCAGCATGGAAGCAGCGACGCGCGACTTTCATCTCCTCGACAGTACCGGTGCGGTCCGCGCCGGTTACCACGTCCATGACTGGTCAGGCTCGCCGCTCGGCCCGCCGGACGGATGGAGTCCCGCATTGCGCAATGCGGCCAGCCTGATCCTCGAATCCGAATTCCCGATGTACCTCGCCTGGGGCCCCCACCTGGCGCTGCTGTACAACGCCGCCTTCATTCCCCTCCTCGACAGCACCCACCCGGCCGTGCTCGGCCACCCGCTGGCACAGGTCTGGCCCGACCGCTGGCCCGGCCTGAAGCCGCTCGTCGAACGCGCACTCGCCGGCCACGCCACGTATGGCGAGGACGTGCCCAGCCCCGTCGACCGCGACGGCAAGCCGTACAACGCGTGGTTCACGCTCGCGTACTCGCCGCTGCGCGACGACAGCGGCATCGTGCGCGGCGTGCTGTGCGTGACGAGCGAAACGACCCAGCGCGTGCAGCTCGAACGGCGCCATGCCGTGCAGCTGCAGGTGGTGGACAGCCTGCGCCGCATGCACCACCCGTCCGATATCATCGAATGCTCGTGCAGCCTGCTCGGCAATCACCTGGAACTGGAGCGCGCCTGCTACGTCGAAACGGACGAAGCCGACGGCAGCTTCGAAGTGATGCACGACTGGGCCCGCGACACGAGCGCCCCGCTCATCGGACGGCGCGCCCGCCTCGACGATTTCGGCCCGCAGGCGCTGGCCCTGCTGCGCACCGGCTCGCCGCTGGCCGTGCGCGACGCCATCGCCGACCCGCGCCTGCCCGCGCGCGGCGAGCACTACGCGGCGGCCGGCGCGCGCGCGATCCTCGTCGTGCCCAAGGTCAGGCGCGGCCGGCTCGTGGCGGCCCTGGTCGGCTATTCCGCCCTGCCGCGCGACTGGGACGAGGAAACGCAGCGCCTCGCCGCCGACATCGCCGAGCGCAGCTGGGAAGCGCTGGACCGCGTGCGCGCCGAGCAGGCCCTGCGCGATGCCGTGGCGCGCCAGACCACGCTGCTCGACATGAACGAATTCCGGCTCGAAGTGTCGGACCTGCTGCGCCGCCTGAACGACCCGTCCCAGATCTTCGTGCAGACCGGCGCCATGCTGGGCCGCTTCCTGCAGGCCAGCCGCGTGCTGTACGGTGACTACGACGCCGACAAGCAGCTCGTGACCTTCCATTCGAACTACACGGACGGCATCGTCGCCGAACTGAACGGCACCTTTCCCGCCGCCCTGTTCGGCACGTCCAACTTCGGCTCGCTGGCCCAGGGCACGTGGGTCTCGAGCGACCTGCAGCGCGATCCGCGCACGAGCGGTCCCGAGGTCTGGCCGAACTACGCCGCGCTGCAGATCCGCTCGAGCGTCATCGTGCCGCTGAACCGCAACGGCGCGCTGACGTCCTGCCTGTTCATCAACGACAACCTGCCGCGCGTGTGGAGCGCCGACATCGTGCGCCTGATCGAGGACGTCGCCGAGCGCGCCTGGAGCGCCGTCGAACGCGTGCGCGCCGAAGACGCCCTGCGCCTGGCCGACCGCCGCAAGGACGAATTCCTGGCGATGCTGGCGCACGAGCTGCGCAATCCGCTGGCCCCGATCTCGGCCGCCGCCCAGTTGCTGAACATGGGGCCGCCGGACGCGGGACGCGTGGAGCGCACCAGCGCCATCATCGCGCGCCAGGTGGCGCACATGACGGGCCTGATCGACGACCTGCTGGACGTCTCGCGCGTCACGCGCGGCCTCGTGGTGCTCGGCCGCGACGAGGTCGACCTGCGCCGCGTGATCGGCGACGCCGTCGAACAGGTGCGCCCGCTGATCGAGGCCCGCCGCCACCAGCTGACGCTGCACCTGGCGCCGGAACCGGCCATCGTCGAGGGCGACCCCAAGCGCCTCGTGCAGGTCGTCGCCAACCTGCTGAACAACGCCGCCAAGTACACGCACGAAGGCGGCGAGCTGTCGGTCTGGATGGGCATCACGCCCGAGCAGGTGCTCGTGAGCGTGTCCGACAACGGCATCGGCATCTCGGCCGAACTGCTGCCGACCGTGTTCGACTTGTTCTCGCAGGCCGAGCGCACGCCGGACCGCTCGCAGGGCGGCCTGGGCCTCGGTCTCGCCCTCGTGAAAAGTCTCGTGGAGCTGCACGGCGGGATGGTGACGGCGGCCAGCAAGGGCCGCAACCTGGGCAGCGAATTCACTATCCGGCTGCCGCGCCTGCACGACGCGGCGACGCCGTGCGGCGACACGTCCACGTGCGGCGCGCACTCACCCGGCACGGCCAGGGGCCTGTCGCTGATGCTCGTGGACGACAACGTCGACGCCGCCATGACCCTGGGCCTGCTGCTGGAATCCGGCGGCCACCGCGTGACGGTGATGCACCACCCGGGCGAGGCGCTGGAGCGGGCCGCGCAGGCACGCTACGACGCCTTCCTGCTCGACATCGGCCTGCCCGGCATGAACGGCTACGAACTGGCCCGCCGCCTGCGCCAGCTGCCCGCGTGTGCGGAGGCGACGCTCGTCGCGATCACGGGGTATGGCCAGCAGTCGGACCAGGCGAGCGCGGCATATGCCGGGTTCGACAGCTACTTCGTCAAGCCGGTGGACCCCGAAGGATTGTTCGCGCTGCTCGACCGGGTGACTGCGCGGTAGGGTGGGCACCCTGTGCCCACGCGCGGCGTTCGCGTCCACGCGGCGTTCGCGTCTGCGCGGCGTGTGCGTCTGCGCGGCGTTCGCGTGGGCGGGGGCAGCCCACCCTACTGCTCGACCGGTCGTGCCACACCGTGCCCCACGCCACGCGTCAGGTGCCGTTCGACGTTTGCGGCGCCGGCGGGGCGTTGAATTCGCGCGGCTGGAACTCGTCGAGGCGCTCGAATACGGCGATCGATTCCACGTGCGACGTGTGCGGGAACATGTTCGCCACGCCGGCCTTCTTGAGCACATAACCGGCGCGGTGCGTGAGGATGCCGGCGTCGCGCGCCAGCGTCGACGGGCTGCACGACACGTACACGATCCGCTGCGGCATGAGGTCGGGATGGGTCAGGCGCAGTTCCGCCAGCGCGACGGCCAGCGCGACGGCGCCGTCGCGCGGCGGGTCGACCAGCATGCGGTCGAATTTGCCGAGCGCGACCAGGTCGTCCTTCGTCACCTCGAACAGGTTGCGCGTGTAGAACGTCGTCTTGTCGGCCAGGCCGTTGGCGCGGGCGTTTTCCAGCGCGCGCGTCGTCAGCGCCGTGCTGCCTTCGATGCCGACGACCTCGCGCGCCTGCGTGGCCAGCGGCAGGGTGAAGTTGCCCAGGCCGCAGAACAGGTCGGCGACGCGGTCGTCCTTCTGCACGTCGAGCAAGGTCAATGCCTTGTGCACGAGCAGGCGGTTGATCTGGTGGTTGACCTGGGTGAAATCGGTCGGCTTGAACGGCATCCTGATGCCGAATTCCGGCAGCGTGTAATACAACTCTTTACCGGGCGGGTAGTACGGCGCCGCGGTGTCGGGGCCTTTCGGCTGCAGCCACCACTGGATGTTCCACTGGTCCGCGAACGCTTTCACGAGCGTCTCGTCGGCGGGCGAGAGTGGCGCCATGATGCGCAGCACGAGCACGGTGGTCTCTTCGCCGACGGCGACCTCGATCTGCGGCACCTGCTGGTAGATCGACAGTGCGCCGACCAGCTCGCGCAGCGGCACGAGCATCGCGGACAGGTTGTCCGGCAGGATCTCGCAGCTCGTCATGTCGGCCACGTACGACGAATGACGCTCGTGGAAGCCGACCAGCACCGTGTTCTTCTTGGCCACGTGGCGGACCGACAGGCGGGCGCGGTAGCGGTAGTCCCAGGTGGGGCCGTACATCGGCCGCATGATGTTCTCGGCCTTCGTCTTCCCGATGTGCCACAGGTTGTCTTCGAGGACGCGCTGCTTCATCGCGACCTGGGCCGACGGCTCCAGGTGCTGCATCGAGCAGCCGCCGCAGTGCCAGAAATGCGGGCACTTGGGCTCCACGCGCATCGACGACGCTTTCTGCAGCGTGACCATGCGGCCCGATTCCCAGTTCTTCTTCTTGCGCAGGGTCTCGAAGCTGACGCGCTCGCCGGGCAGCGCGCCCTCGACGAAGATCACCTTGCCCGGCGAGCCGTCCTCGTTCTCCAGGTGGCCGACGCCGCGCGCGTCCATGTCGAGGGATTTGATGTTGATGAAGGTTTCTTGCATGGTTGAAGACGATGGGAACTAGGACAGGTAGCAAGCACGTCGTCCCCGCGGAGGCGGAGACCCAGGTTCGGCGCGCAGCCGAAACATGCGTCAGTATTGGTCAACGAATTAGGTTCCCGCCCGCGCGGGTACGACGGTGTGCATGCGTGACGTACACCAAGTAAAAACTGGCCCATTCCGGCCAGCCGGGCATCATAGCAAGGAATCGCGGACGACGCCACGGGCGGCCATCGCCCGTTTCAGTTTGACGAGGGCTTCCTGCTGGATCTGGCGCACGCGCTCGCGCGTCACGCCCATCTCCTCGGCCAGCGTTTCCAGCGTGGCCGGGTCGTCGTTGTCGAGGCCGAAGCGGCGCATGACGACGATGCGCTGCTTGTCCGGCAGCTTCTGCAGCCAGTCGCGCACGAGCACCGTCATCTCGTGCTGCTCCGCGTGGGCGTCCGGGCTGACGTCGCCCTCGTCCGGCAGCATGTCCATCAGGCTGCTCTGCGGATCGTTGTCGAGCGGCGCGTCGAGCGACGTGGCGTGTTCGGACAGCGCGAGGATGTCCTGCACTTCTTCCACCGGCCGGCCGACGAGGCTGGCGATGTCTTCCGCGCTCGCTTCCTTGCCGTCGTGGTGCTGGGCTTCCAGGTGGTATTTGGCGCGCAGCACCTGGTTCAGCTCGCGCACCATGTGCACGGGCAGGCGCACGGTGCGGGCCTGGTTCATGATCGCGCGCTCGATGCTCTGGCGGATCCACCACGTCGCGTATGTCGAAAAGCGGAAGCCGCGCTCCGGTTCGAACTTGTCGATCGCGCGCATCAGCCCGATATTGCCTTCCTCGATGAGGTCGAGCAGCACGACGCCGCGGTTGATGTAATGCTTGGCGATAGAGACGACGAGCCGCAGGTTATGCTCGATCATCTTCTGGCGCGCGTTGAAGTCGCCGGCCTTGGCCAGCGTGGCGTACTGCACTTCCTGCTCGGCGCTGAGCAAAGGCTTGGCGCCGATCCGGTTCAGGTAGTGCTGGGTGGTGTCCGTCGAGAGCTCGGCCTGCAGCACGCTCTTGAGCTCGTCGACGGTGTCGACCGCCGCCACGGCCGCTTCCGGCAGCAGCTCAGCACGGTCGGCGCCATCCGCCCCGAACTCGCCGTCGTCCAGCGGCTCATCCGGATTATCGTCCGGTGCGTCGTGGTCCAGCGGATCGGTCGGCTGCGTCATCGGCTCTCTCTAGCGACTGGGCAGGAACTTGGCCGGGTCGACCGGCTTGCCCTGCTGGCGTATCTCGAAATGCAGTTTGACCGCGTCGGCATCGGAATCGCCCATTTCCGCGATCGGCTGGCCCTTGGTCACGTTCTGACCTTCCTTGACCAGGATGGTGCGGTTATGCGCGTAGGCCGACAGCAGGCTGTTGCTGTGCTTAACAATCACGAGATTACCATATCCGCGAATGCCGCTGCCCGCATACATCACCTTCCCGGAACCGGCCGCCATCACCTGCTGGCCCATCTTGCCGGCGATGTCGATGCCCTTGTTCTTGCCTTCGTCGAAGGTGGCGATGATCTTGCCGTCGGACGGCCACATCCAGCTCAGTTTCTCGTCGTCGCTGGCGGTGACGGTGCTGCCCGCCGTGACGCCGGCCGAGATCACCTTTTCCGCCTTCGGATTCTCTTCCTTGGCCAGGTTCGACTCGCTGTACGGCTTCTTGGCGCCGTTCGGCTCCGTCTTCCTGGGCACCGGGGCAGGCTTTTCCGCGCCCGGCATGGCGATGGGCGACGTCACGACGGCACCGGCGCCGCGTTCTGGCTGCGCCACCTTCAGTACCTGGCCGACCTTGATGTCGTCCGGATCGGCGAGGTTGTTCCAGGCGACGAGGTCACGGTAATTCTGGCCGTGGTCGAGGGCGATGCGCAGCAGGGTGTCGCCGCGGTGCACCGTATAGGTGCCGCGCGCGTCCGGTTTAGTCTCTTCGGCGGCCGGCGTCGGCGCCGGTTGCGGGCGCGGACGGAAGCTCGAAGCGGTCGGGGTCGGACGGTCGATCACGGGGGCTACGCGGGTCTCGGTGCTGCAGGCGGACAGGAGGCCGAGACTGAGGGTCAACAGGGCTAAGCGGGGTGTGGGTTTCATTCTCTCTTTAATTCTTTTACAACATTCTGGCATTCAAGCGATGCCTGGCCTCAGCGGCACGAAATGGCAGGCTTCCAGCGTTTCACTGGTCCATTCCGCCTTGCCGGTACGAGTAATGCGCTGCAGGTGCTGGACCTGAGCACCGACGGGCGCCACCAGTCGGGCGCCGATGGCCAGCTGTTCGAGCAGTGCGCGCGGCACCTCGAGACCGGCCGCCGCCAGGATGATGCCGTCGAACGGGGCCACCTGCGGGAGCCCTAGCATACCATCTCCGTACTGCAAGCGCAGATTGGCGATACGCAACGGGCGCAGATTGGCCTTCGCCAGCTCGTGCAACGGCTTGATGCGCTCGATGGAATACACCTCCTGCGCCACGAACGACAGCACCGCGGCCTGGTAGCCGCAGCCCGTGCCGATCTCGAGCACGCGGCGCAGCGGGCCGCTTCCCTTCAGCAGCTCGATCATGCGGGCCACGATATAGGGCTGCGAAATCGTCTGGTTATGGCCGATCGGCAGCGAGATGTCGACGTACGCCTGCGCCAGCATGCCAGGTTCGACGAACATATGGCGCGGCACGATTTCCAGCGCGGCCAGCACCTGCGCATCCTTGACGCCCTGGCGCGCGGTCCTGGCCGCCATCGCCCGGCGCGGCGCTTCCGTGGCGGCCAGGTCGGACCGCACCACCGTCTGCTGCGGCTGCACCGTGGCCGGCTTGGCCGTGCCCGCCACGCCGGGCGCGGCGCCGGTGCGGTGCTGGTTGTTTTCGCGCGCGTTCTGGGTCGCCGTCTGCGGCGTGGCGACCGGCGCCGGCGCAGCGGGCTTTCGCGTGCTCCCGCCCGTCACGGACGAGAGCGGCAGAGGAAACTGGCTGCGCTTTTCGCTCATCCGAGCCCTCGCCGCAGCAAGTCGAGCTGGTCGCGGTGCGTGAGGTCGACCTGGAGCGGGGTCACCGACACGCAACCCTGGCTCGTCGCGTAAAAGTCCGTGCCCTCGCCCGCGTCGCGGCAGGCGCCGGGCGCCCCGATCCAGAAGATCTCGCGCCCGCGCGGATCGTGGCCGCGGACGACGGGCTCGGACTGGTGGCGCCGGCCCAGGCGGGTGGGCGTGAGCGGTCCCATCTGGTCGTACGGCACGTTCGGGATATTTACGTTCAGCAGGAACGGCGACTCGATCAGCTCGAAACGGCGCAGCACGATGTCGCGCGCCACCCGCGCGGCCGATTCCACCTCGGCCCAACCGCCGTGGACCTGGGAAAACGCGATGGCCGGGATGCCAAACAGATACGCTTCCGTCGCCGCCGCCACCGTACCGGAGTACAAGGTGTCGTCGCCCATGTTCTGGCCATTGTTGATGCCGGAAACGACCAGGTCGGGGCGTGTGTCCAGCATCCCCGTCAATGCGATGTGCACGCAGTCGGTCGGGGTGCCGTTGACAAAATAGAAACCATTGGCAGCCTTAGCCACCGACAGCGGGCGGTCCAGCGACAACGAGTTGGACGCGCCCGAGCGATTGCTGTCGGGCGCGACCACCACGATGTCGGCGACCTGTGCCAACGCATCGGCCAGGGCGTTGATGCCGGGAGCGAGATAGCCGTCGTCGTTACTGATAAGGATACGCATGCACCGATTTTACCTGAAGCAACGGCAAGATCGACCTATCGGACGGCACATTTATTGGCCCCCGGAGCGGCGCCCGCGCGTCAGCCCGGCACGAGCGGCCGCCCTCCCGCCGCCTGGATCAGGGCGCCTTCGAGCGACGACACCTCGTCCAGCGTAAACGACAGCAACGCGTCCTTGTCGCCTTCCTGCAGGTAGACCTGCTTGATCATCGCGGCCCCGCGCCGTCGTAGCGGATGCGCCACACTCGGCCGCAGGATCGTCGAGCGCAGGCTGTCCGCCAGCGCGCGCGCCTCGTGGGGGCTACGGCTGTCGATCAATTCCTGCAGGCGCGACAGCTTGTCGTCCAGCGCGTCCGGCGGCGGTTCGCCGGGGCGCCGCGACGCCGCATGGCCGCGCTTGCCCTCCTCCATCGCGTGCAGGCCCTGCTCGAGCGCGATCACATGCTGCTCAATGCGGCGCGCCGCTTCCAGTTCGCTTTGTTGCCCCAAATACAATTGGGCGAGGCGGGCCAGTTCGCGCACGAGCGCGGGCGCCTGCGGATCGGCCGCGCGTTCGCCCAGCGCCTCCACGGCCTGCACGAGCCGCACCTCGGGCAGCGGACGCCACGGAAAATGGCCGGGCGCCAGCCATTCGAGCAGGGTGTCGATGGCGCGTTGCGGCCCGCACCGGTCGCGCTCGCCCGCATGGATGCGGCCGCCGGCCGGCGGCAAGCCGACGATGGTGGCGTGCGGCAGTTGCACTTCGTCGAGGTAGCTGTCGAGCGCAACGCTGGACAGGCCATAGCACTCGGCCAGCATCCGCTCCAGCCTGGCCTGGTAACCGGGCTGGCCGCGCTGGGCGTCGCCGAAGCGCCAGCGCAGCCGCGCATCCGCTGCGCCGTCGACGGGGCAAGGCAGCGGATAGACGAGCAGCGGGCGCTGCTCGTCCTCGTGGCTGCAGCGGTAGTCGAGGGCGCGCGCGACGACGCCCTGCAGGCCGTCCAGGCTGCGCGCGTCGGGCGTGAACAGGCCGACGATCTTGTCCGGCAACAGCGCCGTGCAGACGCTGGCCGCCGCCGAGCGTCCGCCGCGGCAATCGATCAGGACATGGGCGAAGCGCCGCGCCACGTGGGCCGCGAACGTGCGGAACAGGGCCGGGCAGGCGCAGAACAGCGCGTCCCAGTCGAGGCGGTCGACGCGCTCGCCGTAGCTGTCGTCGAAGCGGCCGGCGCGCATCAGGTACAGCGGGCGGCTGTCGTCGACGCGCACGATGTAGTCGTCCCAGTCGAGCGTGTCGAGCACGCGCCCGGCCAGGGCGTCGGCATCGTCGCTCGATGTGTTGCCGTGCAATTGTTCGCCGCAAGCTTCAAACAGTTCGAGCAGACCGCCGCCGCCCTGGCCCTCGTCCGTGCAGGGAAAATAATGGTGGAGGCCTGGCGCTTCCAGGTCCCAGTCGATCATCAGCACCGGTGTCTTCGCATGCGCGCGCCCGGCGAGCAGCCACGCGGCATGGGCCAGCGCGAGGCTGCGCACGGGTGCGCTGTCGTAGGAGTAGAACGTCGTCACCTCGCCGGCCTGCCCGGCCGGTACTGCGGTGATGCGGTTGGTTTCCATAAGGCTCCTCATTTTTTGGGGAAGGTTGGATCGGGTAACTCACGCCATGCGGGTGGGACAGCGGGAAGTACGAATTGGTTGCAGTCATGTGCCGGAGGCGTGGTCTTTTTCTGGTACTGGTAATGGGTCACGATGCGCCGGACCATCTTGTCGATGTCCGGCAGGAAATCGGGATTCGATTTGAGATCGGCCGTCGCCATCGTGAAGCGCGAGAAATCGACGTAGAACGTGGATTCGCTGATCTGCGGCGGCAGCCGGTCGGGGTGCTGGGTCATGATGACGGGAATGATCAGCTGGCTCGGCAGCGTGTACCACATACTGCGCTCGGCCTCGATCAGGCGCATCGCGGCGTACTCGCGGCGCGTGTAGGCGTGGGCCTCGTATTTGGGCGTGTAGATCAGCACCATGCACGCGCTTTCGCACAGCGCGCGGGCGATCTTGCGGTCGAGGTCGTCGCCACCGCCCAGTTGTTCGGTGTCGACGAACAGTTCGTCTTCGTTGTCGAAATACGGTTCGAGGTAACAGCGCAGCGCATCGGCCAGCGTGGCCTTGAAGCGCTGCATCAGCTCATGCCGCCCATGGGCATAGCTGAAAAAGCAGCCATAACGAATCGCCATTGCTCCCCCTTGTAGGTCTGCCACCGGCCGGCCTACGAGACTCTAAACAAGCCACCCATCCTGCATGTTGTGGGAGCACAAGCGGAGGGCGCGCGGGCGCGCAGCGTCTCGCGGGGCGAGCCAAAAGGTAGCGTGTAACGACACGGAGGGGTCAGGACACGGAGGGGTCAGAGCCCGGTGTTGCTTTAAAAAGGGCTCTGACCCTAATGCCGTTAAGTTAAGGTTCTTCGAAGGCGGCGCTCGGGATAACGCTGGGGCTTGGCTTTAGTGACCCGGTCGAACTTTCGGCCGGGTCGGTAGACATTCAGTTCGAGTAGCATCCTTTCACGCATACGTTTCAAGACGCCAGGTATGTTTCCTTGGGCCTGCAAGGCCGCGACATGCTGCATCTCGAATTGAAATGCTGACAAGGCGAACACAAAGCTGATATCACTAGGGGCGCACTTGGCTTGTTCAGCGGTGCGCGCCATTTCCAGGCGTACCAGGTT
>NZ_JAXOFN010000031.1:0-70391 GCF_034420155.1 Massilia luteola | reverse complement strand
AGCTTGAGTGTGGTCCCGTCCATGGCAAGAAGTTGCAGGCCCTTGAACTGATACCGCTGCTCATCCTGCTGGTGCCAGCGCCGGGCCGAGGCGGCGAACAACCAGGCCAGCGGCTCCTCGCCAAGCCGCTGCCGCGCCTGGGTTGCGGCGCTATCGGTCACACAGCGGTCCTCCAGGTCCGGTAAAGCCAAGTCCAGTTCCGCCAACACTTGACGTACTGACCGGTGTCGGTACAAGGCCAGCGCAATCACCAGCCATACTACCTGCTGCGCGGGCAAACGCCGCTGGCGGATGCTGGCCTTGCCAGAATAGTTCAGTGCCGCCTCGATCCACTCGGCGGGAAGATGCTCGCCCAGCCGCCTCCAGTCAGGGGCTGCCAAGTCGACAGTAACAAGTGGTAGGGATTCAGATAACATGAAGGCCGCAGGTTAACAGCCCGCGGCCTCGTTTACAAGCGATCGTTGCTGAACTTGCCGCTTAACTTAACGGTATTAGGGTCAGAGCCCGGTTTTGGGCACGATCTTTCAGGCAAAATTCAGGCAAAAAAAAGCCGATGGACGGGGAATCCATCGGCGTAACCCTAGGAGAGAGTTTCATCCTATTGTCGGCATTGGGGCGCCGACGACAAGATCATATGCGATGGCGTCGAATGCAAACATTACGATCCATCCATCTTTGACAATTCGCCATCGCATCGCGCGGGCCTCGCGCGGGGACGTATTTGCAGCTTTTCAGGAACGACTCTGGTATCGTTCCGCCGTTGCACGAAATAAATTTTCCATTCTTTATCCAAGAGATTCCATGCGCCCTCTTCTCTGCCTTTTAGCCGCATTGTCGGCCGTTCCCGCACATGCGGAACGGCTGACGCTGGACCGTATCCACGCCGACCCGGCGCTGTCCGGTCCAGGCGTCCGCAGCCTGCGCGTCTCGCCCGACGGCGAACGCGTGACCTTCCTGCGCGGACGCTCCGACAACCAGTTCCAGCTGGACCTGTGGGAATTCAACATGAAGGACAAGACCACGCACCGCCTGGTCGACTCCAAGCAATTGGTCCCGAACGAAAACCTGTCGCTGGAAGAGAAGGCGCGGCGCGAGCGCGCCCGCACGGCCAGCCTGTCCGGCATCCTGAGCTATAGCTGGTCGCCCGACGGCAAGCAGCTGCTGGTCCCGATCGCGGGCGACCTGTACCTCGTCGACGTGAACCACCCGGACGCCGCGCGCAAGGTTGCCACGGGCAACGTCGGCGACCCGAAGATTTCGCCGAAAGGCCGCTACGTCTCGTACGTGCGCGACCAGAACCTGTTCGTCATCGACCTGGCGACGGGCCAGGAGCGCCAGCTGACGACGGACGGCAAGGGCACCGTGCACAATGGCGAAGCGGAATTCGTCGCGCAGGAAGAGATGGACCAGCAGACGGGCTATTACTGGGCACCGGACGATTCCGCCATCGCCTACCGCCGCTACGACGAAGCGCAGGTGCCCGTCGCGCGCCGCTTCGAGATCTTCGCCGACCGCACCGAAGTCATCGACCAGCGCTACCCGGCCGCGGGCGCGAAGAACGTGCTGATCGACCTGATGATCGTGAACCCGGCGACGGGCGCGCAGAAGCAGGTCGACCTCGGCCCCGAAAAGGACATCTACCTCGTGCGCGCCGACTGGAGCGCGGACGGCAGGACGCTCGTCTACCAGCGCCAGTCGCGCGACCAGAAGCGCCTCGACCTCGTCGCCGTCGATGCCGTCACGCTGGCCCAGCGCCCGCTCTTGAGCGAAACGTCGACAACCTGGGTCAGCATCCACGACGACCTGCGTTTCCTCAGTCACAGGAATGCGTTCATCTGGGCGTCCGAGCGCAGCGGCCGCAAGCACCTGTATTTGTACGATATGTCCGGCAAGCTGCTGCATCCGATCTCGAGCGGCGAATGGGGCGTCGACAACATCCTCGCCGTCGACGAGCAGGCCGGCAAGGTGTATATCGCATCGAACAAGGACGCCGTCATCGACAAGCAGGCGTACGCGCTGAACCTGGACGGCAGCAATGCGAACCGGCCCGTGCGGCTGACGAAGCAGGACGGCTGGCATGAGGACGTGTTTGCCCGCAACGGCAAGATTTTCGTCGACACCTTCTCCGATCCGAACACGCCGCCGCAAGTGTCGATCCACCGCGCCGACGGCGCCATGGTCGAGTGGCTCGAGCATAACGAGCTGAACGCGTCCCACCCGTATGCCCCCTACGTGAAGGATCATTTGCCGACGGAATACGGGACCATCCAGGCGCACGATGGCCAGACGATGTACTACTCGATGATCAAGCCGGCCCATTTCGATGCGGCCAAGCGCTATCCGGTCTTCCTGTTCACGTACGGCGGCCCGCACTCGCAACGCGTGACGCGCCAGTGGGGCAGCCTGTTCAACCAGTACATGGCGCAACAGGGCTTCGTCGTGTTCGTGCTGGACAACCGCGGCTCGTCGCGCCGTGAACGCGCGTTCACCGACGTCATCTACGGCAACCTCGGCGCGCACGAAGTCGAGGACCAGCTAACGGGCATCGACTGGCTCGCCAAGCAGAGTTTCGTCGATCCGAAGCGCGTGGGCGTGTTCGGTTGGAGCTATGGCGGTTTCATGACCTTGCGCCTGCTGGAAGCTGGGTCGGACAAGATCGCGATGGGCGTGGCCGTGGCGCCGGTGACGGACTGGTCGCTGTACGACACGCACTACACGGAGCAATTCGTGGGCGCGACGCCGCAGTCGGACCCGGCCGCGTACGAGCGCAGCGGCGTGTTCGCGCACCTGGACGGCCTGAAATCGCCGCTGCTGCTGGTGCACGGCATGGCCGACGACAACGTGCTGTTCACGAACACGACGCGCCTGATCGACGCGCTCGTCAACCGCAACGTGCAGTTCGAGCTGATGACGTATCCGGGCGCCAAGCACGGCATTTCGTCGCGTGCGGGGCAGCGACATGTGTATGGCTTGATCGAGGCGTTCTTCAAGAAGCACCTGGGCGGGAACGAGCCGAAATAACGGGTGGTATTTGTCGGGTGGACGGGTTGTCCGTCCACGTGTGCATGCACGGGTTGAACGCGGCCGTAAAAACAGCCGCACGCGGCGGCTGTTCTTCGTGGGCACAGGGTGCCCACCTTGTGCGTGCCGCGGCGCCGTACGGTGGGCGACCTTCGCCCACCCTCTGCGCGCGATACCTGCGTGTCAGCGATTGCCCTTGTCGATCGCGTCGCGCAGATCGCCGGCCTTTTCCTGCACCTTGCCTTCGACTTGCTTGGACAGCCCCTTGGCTTGCTGCTCGCTGCTGCCGACAGCCTTGCCGACTTCTTCCTGAACCTTGCCGCCGATGTCCTTGGCCTTGCCTTTGATTTGGTCGTCGTTCATGTCGGAATCCTCCTTGGTGAGTAAGACCGCTTGCTGAATCAAGCGGGATGCATTCAGAATAATTGGATGCCGATCTTCATTCTGTACGCAAACTAACAAAAGAACATCCGTCAAATAGGCTTGCGCCAGACGCTGGCCAGCCAGGGCTGCTGCTCGCGCGGCACGCCTTCCGGCCGATAATAATGGCGCAACGGCACGAAGCCGGCCGCGACGACATACCGCTCCCAGGCCGGGTAATCGTGGAAGCTGCCGTAGCGTGGGCCGTTCCAGCCCTCTTCGTTATGGCCGCGCGGATTCGAGCTGAACAGCACACCGCCCGGCTTCAAGGTCGCGTACAGCTCGCTCAACACTTTCGGCAACAGCTCGCGCGGCACGTGGAACAGCGACGCGTTGGCAAACACGCCGTCGAACGCCGCGTCCGGCAGATGCAGGTCGATGAAATTCTGGTGCCACACTTCGCAGCCGCTGTAGTCGTGCGCCATCGCCACGAATTGCTCGCTGCCGTCCAGGCCGACGGCGCGGTGGCCGAGTGCCGCGAACGTCTTGAGGTCGCGGCCGGGGCCGCAGCCGAAGTCGAGGATCGCGTACGGTGCCGGCGCGTCGATCGCCGCCAGCAGCGCGTCGATGTTCTGGCTGACGTCGTGGTCGATCGTGCCGGCAAAGAAACGGCGCGCATTGTCGTCGTAATGGTGCAGCGTGCGGCGGGTGATGTCTTCGTAGTCGTCTTCGATCATATGCAGAAAGTGATGAACGACGCGCCGGTCGACGTCGAGATAATGCTGCTTCATAAGCAATAACCGCGATGAAAGATGCCCGAACCATTCTAGTCCGGGCATCTTTCCGGCCGGCGCAGCTTACCCGCGGGACATACGGCGTCCCTTCGGCTGGACGCTTACCAGACGCGCACGCGCTCGTCCGGCGGCAGGTACAGCGCCTGGCCCGGCTGCACGTCGAACGCCTTGTACCACGCGTCCAGGTTGCGCACCGTGGCCGTGCGGTATTGCGGCGGCGCGTGGCCGTCCGTCAGGATGCCGCGCCGCTCGGCCGCCTCGCGCGCCTTCGTGCGCCAGCTCTGCGCATAGCCGGTGAAGAACTGGCGGTCGGTTTCTTCGGTCGCGTTCTTGCCGGCGGCGGCGCGGTAGGCATCGTACGACGCTTCCAGGCCGGCCAGGTCCGCCAGGTTTTCGGACAGGGTCAGCTGGCCGTTGACGGCGAGGTCGGGGTAAGGCTTGTACGCGTTGTACTGCTCGACGAGCTTGTGCGACGCGGCCTTGAAGTGCTCCATGTCCTGCTTCGTCCACCAGTCGCGCAGGCGGCCCTGGGCGTCGAACTGGGAGCCCTGGTCGTCGAAGCTGTGGCTGATCTCGTGGCCGATGATGGCGCCGATCGCGCCGTAGTTGACGGCGTCCGGCGCCTTCGGATCGAAGAACGGCGGCTGCAGGATCGCGGCCGGGAAGTTCAGCGCGTTCTGCAGCGGCAGGTTGACGGCGTTGACGAGCTGCGGCGGCATCGACCACGCCGTGCGGTCCGGCTTCGCGTGCAGTTTCGCCAGTTCCTGGTCCGTGTGGAAGGCGTCGGCGCGCAGCGCGTTGCCGAACGCATCCTTCGGTTCGACCTTGAGACCGGCATACGATTTCCACTTGTCCGGATAGCCGACGCCCACGTACAGCGTCCTGAGTTTTTCCTTGGCCTGGGCGCGGGTGGCGGGCGCCATCCAGTCGAGCTTGTCGATGCGCTTGCCGAACGCCGTCACGATGTTGGCGACCATCCGCTGCAGCTGCGCCTTATTGTCGGCCGGAAAATATTTCGCCACATAGAGCTTGCCGACGGCCTCGTCCAGCGCCTCGTTCGTCGCGCCCAGCGCCCGTTTCCAGCGCGCGGATTGCTGCGGCGTGCCGGACAGTGCCTTGCCGTAGAACGCGAACCGCTGCTCCACGAACGCCTTGGGCAAGACGTTGGCCATGCGGTTGATGGTGTGGAAGGCAAGATAATCCTTCCACGTGGCCAGGTCGGTCTTGCCGACGAGCGCCGCCTCGCCTTTTACGGCGGACGGATGCCAGACGGTGAACTTGTCCTGATCGGCAAGGCGCGCGGCCTTGAAGAACGCATCCCAGTCCAGGCCCGGGGCGTTGGCGGCGAAGTCCTTGCGGGTCCACGTGTTGTCGGCTTTCAGCACGTCGGCCGAGTCGGCGCGGGTGCCGTGGGCGTTGGCGATGTCGACCTCGAGCGCGAATATCTTCGCGGCGCGCGCGTCGGCGTCCGCATCCGTCGTCGCATAGCCGGCCAGTTTCAGCATGGCGGCGATGTGCTTCTGGTACTGCGTGCGCAGGCCGGCCATGCGTTCGTTGTTGTCCAGATAATAGGCGCGGTCCGGCATGCCCAGCCCGCCCTGCAGCAGATACGGCCAGTTGTGCGCCGGGTCGTGCAGGCCGGGCGCCACCCACAGGCCGAAGATGTTTTCGGTGGCAAAGTGCGTATTGTTCAGCGGATCGACGTCCGCGCGCACGGACGCGCCCAGCACGCGCACGAGGCCGGCCTTGTCCTTGATGGCGGCGATCTGCGCCAGCGCCGGCTTCAGGGGCGCCGCGCCGCGCGCCTCGATTGCGGCCTCGTCCATGTAGGCGTTGTAGTAGTCGGCGACCTTGCGCGCCTCCGGACCGGCTTTCTTGTCGTCGCCCACGCCTTCGATCAGCTTGACGATGCGCTGGTTCGTGTCTTCCGCCAGGTTGTCCATCGCGCCCCAGCGGCTGCGGTCCTCGGGGATGGCGGTCTTGGCGAGCCAGTCCTTGTTGGCCCAGGTAAAGAAATCATCGCCTGGCCGCAAGGCGGCCTGGGGTGTCCCGGCGGTGGTCCCGGCCCCTGCGGCCGCGGGCGGAGTCTGCCCGGATGCTCTCGCGCTTGTGGTAACGAGCGCGGTGCCGGCCATCGTCATTGCGAACGCAACGACGATGGCGGTCTTGATCGGTGTCCAGCTGATGTTCATGGTGTCCCTTTTCTAGAGTTCATTGGTCTCGTCGGCGCGCAGCGGCGGAGCGGCACGCGCCGGCGAGCACTATAACGCGCCGTCCCGAAAAAAATTTCAAAAAAATCTTTCGAAAACCCTAAAGTTCTCCAAAACCCTGCCGTAAAAGGCAGACAACCGGTAATCCGGCCGGTGGTTGTCCCGATAGTGGAGCGCAGTCATGACGTCCAACGAAGTCCTCGCCATGTATGAAAACATCGCCGCACTGAGCAGCCGCATGGCCGTGGCGGCGCGCGAAGGGGATTGGGACGGACTCGCCCGCCTGGAAACCCAGTGCGCCCTGCAGGCCAGCGCGGCGAAAAGCGGCGTGCCGCCGTTGGCCGGCGTCGAGCGCAAGCGCAAGATCGACCTGCTCAAGCAGATCATGGCCAACGACCGCGCCGTGCGCGACATCACCGAGCCCTGGATGGGCCAGCTGGACCGCGCCCTGAGCCCGGCCCACTGATCCACCCGCCTCCCGCTCCAGAGCCCCTTCGACCGCGGTCCAAGGGGCTTTTTGCTTTCTAGACAAGCAACAAATCGCCCGATCGGGCGACACGCCACGGCAGCGCCAATCCGGGCATGGGCCCCACGCGCCCGGCAACGCCACCGCCAAACGAAAAACCCGCGCAGCGACGTCGGTCGTCTGCGCGGGCCAGAATTGGGGGAGAGCGAGCACCAGGCATCCCCTGGCGTCGCCTCTTGCCGGTTGCCTCCGGCGTCCACCTGCCACTGTCGGCAGGCGAACCGCTTCCGGACTCAGGCACTTCGTCAGCGATCGTCCAACCCCGCGCCACGCCATCGGTGGTGGCTGCGGCGGACCCTGAGCCGTTTTTATGATCTCCTGATCTGTGATCAAAACATCATCGAAACGCAGTATAACGCAAAAATCGGACTTGTGTAGACGACTCGCACGAAGATTTTGAACACGGGCCGGTTCACTCGAGCGTCGGCTCGGCGGGCTCGTTCGCCCGGCGTTCCGGCGCCTCCGCCTGCGGCGCCCGGGTGCGTGCGGCAAAGCGTGCCTTGAGCTTGTCGATGACGCCAGGCGGCGCGGCGCCCGGGGCCTCGGCCGCGGCGGGCGCCACGCCGCCGGCCCTGCGCCGGCGCAAGACGACGAACGCGCCCGCCCCGCCCAGCGCCAATGCCAGCACGCCGATGGCGGCGCCGATCCAGCCCCACGGCAAACCCTCGTCCGGGGGCGGCGCCTTGGACTTGTGCGGCATGAGCGGCTTGATCGAATGGATGGGGCGCGGGCCGGCCGGCACGATAGGCTTCGGCTGTTCGCGTGCGGCGGCAACCGCGTCATCCTTGGCGGGCGCTGGCGCGACCGGGACTGCTGCGACCGGGGCTGACGCGGCCTGGGCTGCAGCGGCGGGCACGGCCCCGGCCGGCGCCGTTTTGGTCTCCGGCCCCGCCGGCGGCTGGGCTGCGCCGGAAACGCCCAGCGACACCTGCAATTTCTTCATCCGGTCCTCGACCTGGCCGAGCCGGGACCGCAACTCGTCGTTCTTCGCGCCGAGGGCCGCGCAGGCCTGGGCCTCTCCGGACGGGATCGCGCAGGCCTGCGGATGGGCGTCCTGGTGCGCGACCGGCAGCGCGGGCGCCCTGGCGACAGGTGCCGTGGCGACGGGTGCCGGATACGGCCGCCGCGCCGGGATGTGCGCGGGCCGCGGCGGCGCTTCGGCCCCGGCCGCGGCCCGTGCCCGCTCCACCTGGGCGAGCAGGACGGCATCCGACACCGGCAGCGGCGCGGACGCGTGAACGGCGCCCTTGCGCGCGGGCACAGCAGCAGGCTCGGGAACGGCAACCGGACCGGCCTTGCTCGCAAGCACGGGCACAGCCGCAGGTTCCGGAACGACGACCGGGCCGGCCACGCGCGCGGGCGCTGGCGCTGGCGCGGGATTCGGATCGGGCGTCAGCCACAGCGTGGCCAGGCGCACGGCGCGGTCGCCCTTGTCGACGAGTTCCAGGTACAGGTGCACGTGGTCCGCGCCGACCGGACGCAGCGACGTCACGTGCAGGAATTGGCGGCCGTCGCGCCGCATCACGGACAGGTTCAGGCTGGACAGCACGGGCGGCATGGCGATGCCGGCGCCGTCGTAGACCTCCGGACTGGCCACGCGCACGCGCACGGGCGTGGCGGGATCCTCGAGCATCGTCAGTTCGACGTCGGCCACGAGGGGCTGCCCGATATGGGAGGCCACGCGCGGATCGCCCAGCTCGGCCGCATGGGCAGGAACGAACGCGGCAAGGGCGAGGCTGGCGAGGAAAAGGCGGGAACGGCGGGCCATGGCGTGGAAAATTAAGGGCTTCAGCGTTGTTAACGGTCATTGCGGTACACTCTTTAATCCATTGTCAAACCAACAGGACGCCTCCATGGAAAACCGGACTGAAAAAGACAGCTTTGGCCCGATCGACGTACCGAACGATCGCCTGTGGGGCGCGCAGACCCAGCGCTCGCTGCACCATTTCCACATTTCGAGCGAAACGATGCCGCCCGAGCTGGTCGCCGCCCTGGCGCAGGTGAAGCGCGCGGCGGCCGCCGTCAACCGCTCGCTCGGCAAGCTACCGCAGGACAAGGCCGACGCCATCATCCGCGCCGCCGACGAAGTGCTGGAAGGCCGCCATCCGTCCGAATTCCCGCTGTCCGTCTGGCAGACCGGCTCCGGCACGCAGAGCAATATGAACATGAACGAGGTGCTCGCCAACCGCGCCTCGGAACTGCTGGGCGGCGAGCGCGGCGAAGCGCGCCTGCTGCACCCGAACGACCACGTCAACATGGGACAGTCGTCGAACGACATGTTCCCTACCGCGATGCACGTGGCGGCCGCGCAGGCCGTCGCCAAGGCCGTGCTGCCGGCGCTGGCCAAGCTGCGCGGCACGCTGGAAGTGAAGGCGCGCGACTTCGTCGACATCGTCAAGATCGGCCGCACCCACCTGCAGGATGCGACGCCGCTCACGCTCGGCCAGGAATTCTCCGGCTACGTGGCGCAGCTGGAATTTTCCGAGCATGCGATCAAGAACGCCCTCCCCGGCCTGCTGCTGCTGGCCGCCGGCGGCACGGCGGTCGGCACGGGCCTGAACGCGCATCCGGAATTCGCCAACCGCATCGCGGCCGAGATCTCGTCGCGTACCGGCCTGCAATTCAAGTCCGCGCCGAACAAGTTCATGGCACTGGCCGGCCACGACGCGATGGTGCTGGCGCACGGCGCCTTCAAGACGCTGGCCACGGCGCTCATGAAGATCGCCAACGATGTGCGGTGGATGGCGTCCGGTCCCCGTTCGGGCCTGGGCGAGCTCACGATTCCGGAAAACGAACCGGGCAGCTCCATCATGCCGGGCAAGGTGAACCCCACGCAGTGCGAGGCGCTGACGATGCTGTGTTGCCAGGTGTTCGGCAACGACGTCGCGCTCACCGTCGGCGGGTCCCAGGGCAACTTCGAGCTGAACGTGTTCAAGCCGATGATCGCCCACAACTTTTTGCAAAGCGCGCGCCTGCTGGCCGACGGCATGCGGTCGTTCGACGAGCATTGTGCCCAGGGCATCGAACCGAACCGCAAGCGGATCGGCGAGCTGATGGAGCAGTCGCTGATGCTGGTGACCGCGCTGGCCCCGCATATCGGGTATGATCGCGCCGCCCAGATCGCCAAGACCGCCCAGCACGACGGACTCACGCTGCGTCAGGCGGCACTGCGCTCGGGCTTCGTCGACGAGGCGCAGTTCGACCAGTGGATCGTGCCGATCGAGATGACGCGGCCGAGCCCGGCATAACGCGTCGCCGGCGAGCTGCTGGCGTCCCGTGGGAGCCGGCGATCGGTCGTCGTCCCGTGGGTGCCGGCGATCTGCCGTCGTCCTGTAGTCGCCGGTGGTCTGCCGTCGTCCTGTAGTCGCCGGCGGTCTGCCGTCGTCCTGTAGTCGCCGGCGGCCTGCCGTCGTCCTGTAGTCGCCGGTGGCCTGCCGTCGTCCCCGCGCAGGCGGGGATCCAATTTGCATGCACCGCGGCGGCGCATGACTTGGGTCCCTGCCTTCGCGGGGACGACGTACTTTAAGCCGGCACGACGTATTTCGAGCATGGTGTTGTCTAAACGAACACAACAGTACGACATTGATTTTTGACCGAGGATAGAATGCAAACGACAACTTTTGAATTGACATCGGAGTTCATCGAACTGAACCAGCTGCTGAAGCTGGTCGGGGTGGTGGACAGCGGCGGCGCCGGCAAGCACGTGGTGGCGAGCGGCGACGTGTCGGTCGACGGCAAGAAGGAACTGCGCAAGACGGCCAAGATCCGCTCGGGCCAGGTGGTGACGCTGGGCGACATCCGCATCACCGTGCGCTGATCGCGCTCAGGCGCGCCGTGCGCACCCGCGGGTCGCAGCGGGCGAGCCGTCCCCGACGGTAGGGGTTGACGTTTGCGCGCTGACAAACTTGGGCAGTCCCCCTTCTCTATATTGAAGTCGTAACATTCGGCTAAAGGTGAGGAAGATGGAAACCCCGGAACCACGCTCCATGACGCAGCAGCGCTTGATCGGCGACCTGCGTCTCGTCATCGAAAACGCGGAAGAATTGCTCAAGAATACCGATCACTACACCGGTGTCGTGTACCAGAACGCCCGTGCCAAGCTGGCAGTGGCGCTCAATACCGCCAACGAGGAACTGGCCCGCTTCGAGGAGGAACAGCTGAACCGGATGATGGAAGCGACGCGTGCGGCGAGCGACCTCCACCACGACACGACCGGCGAAGCACGCATCCTGCGCGCCTTCTACCACTGAACAGCGCGGCGCCGCCTCGAAGGCGCCGCCCTTGTCTCCGCGTCACGTCGCCCCGGTTGCTCCGTTCCCGCTTGCTCCGTCCCCGCTTGCTCCGCCCGCGCTGTCGCCGTCTCCGCCAGTCACGATCGCCGTCACGACCCGTCCATCCAGCCAGCGCCGCAAGTGCGCGGCCACGTCGAAATCCCCATCCAGATCGAAGGCCGCGTCGAGCGCCATGCCGAACGTGCCGCCGCGCGCGAGGCAGCCCAGCGCCGCGTAGTCCGGCGCGCCGATGGTGTCCACGATGACGTCGCCCCGCGGACGCACCACCAGCGCCCGCGTGTCCACGCGCAACACGTCCGGAAACGCCGGACCGCCGTCCTGGTGCGCCCGCCACAACGCCACCGTGGCCCAGGGCGACGCGTGCAGGCGCAGCGACGGATGCAGCACGGCGCGCGCGGCCTCGAAGGCGGCGGGCGTGAGGCCGGCCAGCGTCGCGCGAGGACCATCCGCGTCCGGGGCGAACCAGGCCGCGTGCACGGCCCACTCCAGGCGTGCGACTTCGGGCAGATACGGATAATCGGCGGCCGGCGCGAAGCCGGCGAGGAAGTCCGGCAGTGCGGCGCCGAAGCGGTTCAGGTCCGGGTCGAGCGCGGGATGCGCGCGGCCATAGACGCGCGCCAGCGCGTCGAAGAATTCGTCGCCGACGAGCCGGCGCAGTACCGGATAGGCGGACGACAAGGCGCGGCTCCAGTGCGAGCCCAGATTGCCGCGATAGATGCCGAAGCGGCGCGGATCGCCCTTGAGCAGCGGCGCCAGCGAGGCCTCGCGCGCGCGGTCGAACAGGGCGGCGCCGAAGGCTTGCTGGACGGCGTCGAGGCCTGCGGTCGCTGCCGCCTTCGTTGCCGGCGCGGCGGGCGTGGCGTCGGGAACGAAGGCGGCGGGAGCGGCGACGGGAATGGCGGCGGGAACGAAGACGGCGGGAGCGGCGACGGGGATGGCGGCGGCAACGAAGACGGCGGGAGTGGCGACGGGGATGGCGGCGGGAACGAAGACGGCGGGAGTGGCGACGGGGATGGCGGCGGCAACGAAGACGGCGGGAGTGGCGACGGGAGCAGCGACGGGGGTGGCCGCAGAAACGAAGACGGCGAGCCTTGCCGCGGCGGCGATGCGGTCCGCCTGCGCGGCCTCGTCCAGCAGCACGTCGAGCGCGGGCAGGTCGGTATCCCATTCGACCAGCGTGGGCACGGCGCCGAAGCGCGCCAGCGCCGCGCGGTACAGGTCCCACACGGCCGGCGCGACACGGGCGCCGTGGTGGTCGATGAGACCATCGCTCGTCACGAGGTGGCCGCCCAGGTGGAGCTCGCCCACGCTGGCGATCGGCAGCGCCGCGATGGCGGCGTGCGGGTCCTCGCCGTGGTTGACCTCATTGACGTACAGATTGTTCACGTCCAGCAGCACGCCACAACCGGTGCGGCGCGCGAGTTCGGCGAGGAATGCCGCCTCGCTCATCGCGTCGCCCGCGAAGCGCACATAGGTCGAGACGTTTTCGACGAGGATGCGCCGCTTGAGCCGCTCCTGCACGCGCTGGACGCGCGCGGCGACGAGGTCGAGGGCGGCGGCGTCGAGCTGCAGGGGCAGCAGGTCATTCAGCTGGCGGTCGCGCAGCGCGCCCCAGCTGAGGTGTTCCGACACGAGGCCTGGTTCGAGCGCACGCACGAGCGCGGCGACGCGGGCCAGGTGGTCGTCGGAAAAGCCGTGCACGGACCCGAGGCCGAGTCCGACGCCGTGCAGGCTGACGGGATAGTCGCGCCGCACGTCCTGCAATACCTGCCAGTCGCGCCCGGCGCGCGCGAGGAAATTTTCCGTGTGGACTTCGACCCAGCCGACCTTCGGCTTCCGGTCGAGAAAGGCGCGGTAGTGCGGCGCGCGCAAGCCGATGCCGGCGCCGGTCACGGCCGCGTGCTTACTTGCCCTGCTTGGGCGGATTGCGCTTGCCGCCCGCCTTTTCGCAGGTGCCCTTGGGGACGTATTTCCAATCGCCCGGATCCTTGTCGGCCGTCGCCAGGCCCGCGCAGCCGTGGGTGGCGGTGCCGCAGTCGTTCTGGCCGGCCTTGGTGATGCCGTAGCATTTTTCCTGGTTGCCGGATTGCGTATCCATCTGGCCGGCGGCCGATGCCTGGGCGGCGCAGACGCTCGCGAGCGCGGCGGCGATCAGGGCTTGTCGTTTGTTCATGAGGGGTCTCCAAATACCGGTACGTACGTGCACCGCGGCAAGCATTCTATCGCGGCCGGACGTGATCAGGGGAAGTGTACGCCGGCCGGGGCGGCCGTTATCGGCTGCGCGCCGGACGCCGGTCGTGGCTGCGCAGCCCGTTGGTGGCGGCTGAGCGGAGTGTGTTGTGTGGCCGCCCCCGTCGCGCCGGGTACTGGGCCGATAACGCGGCGGGCGGCGATCCCGTTGACGCGCCCCGGTGAATGCGCCGGTTCAGGCGGTGGTGTCGATGTGGTTGCCCAGGTGCGCGGGCAGGTTCGGCGCCGGCGCGGCCGACTGCACGGCTTCCAGCATCTGGGTGGCCGCCGCGGCCTGGATGTCCTGCGATTTCTTGAGCACGGCGACGGCGACGTCCTGGCGGGTGCCGGTGTCGGCGATGCTGGTGGCAAGCTTGGCGATACCTACGGCGTCCATGATGCGCTCCTGGTGGGTGTTCTCGACGGGTCGACCGGCCGCGGGGTTCGCCCGCACTGCCGCTCATCTGATGTTAACGGCGGAACGCGCGCGGACTTTAGGCCGGCAGGTGATTGAAATTCCTGATCCAGGTCAGGACGGCGTCCGGGTCGAGCAAATCGAGCCACGCCACGTGCGGCGCCAGCCCGTCCGGCCGGGCGCTGCTGGACGCGACGGCCACGATATGCGGGTCGTCCGGGAACATCGGCGGCTTGCCGACTTCCGGCCGGTACACCTCCAGCTTGGGCAGCGCTTCCCATTTATAGCCTTCCACCAGCGTCAGGTCGGCCGGCGCAAGACGCGCCAGGTGCTCGGCCAGCGACGGTTCGGCGGCGCCGCGCAGCTCGCGCATGATGGCCACGCGGTACGGCGACGCGATCATCACCTCGGCCGCGCCGGCCGCGCGCACGCGGGCGCTGTCCTTGTGCGGCGGTTCCAGCGTGACGTCGTGGTGGCTGTGCTTGACGACGTTGACGCGCAGTCCCGCCGCCGCCAGCCCGCCCACGACGTATTCCAGCAGCGTCGTCTTGCCGCTGCCGGACCAGCCGATGATGCCCATCACGGGCCCGCGGTCGGGCTCAATACGGGACACGGTAGCGGGTTCCCCGGTAATTCATGACGGCCGCCCTGGGCAGCAGTTTTTCCAGCACGAGGCCGGGCGCGACCTCCTCGCCCTCGTGGCGCAGGGCCTTGTCGACGATCAGCAGGCGGTCGGCCGGATTCGACGAATACATATAGCCGCCGAAGGCCACGCGCGGGATGTCGCGCTGCCGGGCCTCCGGCAGTTGCTGCAGGAACGGCAGGCCCTCTTCCGGCGCCGTTTTGACGCCGGCGGGCGCCGCGGCGCCAGGCGCGGGCGCGGGCGCAGCCGGCGCCGTAGCGGCTGCACGCGCCGCCGGGGCCGGGCGCGGCGCCGCCGGACGGGCAACCGCGATCGCCGGCTCGCGCGCGGGCGCGGATTCGCGCACGGGTGCGGGTGCGGGTGCGGGTGCGGGTGCGGGTACGGGTGCGGATGCAGGCGCGGGCGGCGCAATGACGGCCAGCGTATCCGGCGCAGGGGCCGCAGGCACCGGCGCCGCCACGGGTTGCGGCGCGGGCGCGGGCACGGGCGCCGGCGCGTGCGGCCACATGAACAGCGCGCCGGCCGCCACGGCGAGGGCGCCGCCGGCCAGGCCCACGAACAAGGGCGTGCGGCTGGCCGCCGCGCCGGCCGGCGCCGCGGACACGACCTGCGGCGCGTGGATCGTCGGCGCGCTGCCGAGCTGGCGTTCGGCCTGGGCCTTCTTCAACGCTTCGAGGATGTACGACATATCATTTTCCCGTGGCTGCCAGCAGGTGCGGCTCGTCGACGCCGGACAGCTGGTTCAGGCGCATATAGGTGCGCGGACCGGCCAGGCCGTCCGCCTTTAGGTTCTGCTTCACCTGGAACGCGCGCAGCAGGCGCCGCGACGGCTCGTCCAGGATCTGTCCGGCGGGCGGCGCCGCGCGCTTGCCGTCCAGTTCCGCCAGGCGGGCGGCGATCCAGTCGACGTCCGGCCCGCTGTCGCCCGGCCCCACCTGGTCGCGGAAGCCGCGCGGCACCTTCCACAACGTCGTGTATTCGCCGTCGACGCGGGTCGCCAGCGCGCCCAGGCTCACCGAATGGGGCTGGCCGTCGATGGTGAGGGTGGCGCTGCTGTCGTCCAGGCCGGTCAGCACGGCGTAGCCGACCTTGGCGCCGTCGTGCAGGGCGATGATGGCCGGCCGGTCGAGCAGGCGCAGTTCGTACAACCCGCCGTGGCCCTGGTAGCAGCGCAGGCCGAGGCGCGGGGCGCCGTCGCACGGCGCGGCGGCCGGCAGTCGCTGGCCCCACAACGACCCCAGTTCGCGCAGCGCATCGTTCTGCGTGGACAGCGCCAGCGGCCTGGGCGGCTCGGCGCCCTGTGCGCGCGCGGGCACGGGCGCGGCGGCGACGGGCGCGGACGCCGGATTGTGCGGGACGGCCTGCCACGCCGCCGCGCTGATCGCCGCACCGGCCAGCACGCCGCCGGCCACGAGCGGCCAGCGCATCGGCTTGCGCGGCGCGGTGGCCGCGCCCTCGCCGGCGAACACTTCGCGCGCGGCGCGGCGCAGGATCTTCGGCGTCACCTCGCGGCTGTTCTCGACGTACGCCCCGAGCAGCGCGCGGTCGCACAGCAGGTTGATGCGGCGCGGCACGCCGTCCGTCAGGCGGTGGATCTGCGGTACCAGCGCGGCGGGCACGGGCGCCGCGCCCTGCTCGCCCGCGACGGCCAGCCGGTGCGCGACATACGCGCCCGTATCGGCGGCGGACAGCGGTCCCAGGTGATAGCGGGCGATGACGCGCTGGGCCAGCTGCTCCAGTTCCGGCCGCGCCAGCATCGCGCGCAGTTCCGGCTGGCCGATCAGGATGATCTGCAGGAGCTTGCGCTCGCTCGTCTCGAGGTTCGTCAGCAGGCGCAGCTGCTCCAGCACCTGGGCCGACAGGTTCTGCGCCTCGTCGATCACGAGCACGTTGTTGTGGCCGTGCGCGTGGCTCTCCAGCAGGTAGGCGTTGATGGCGTCGACATAGGCTTTCACGCCAGACGCGGGGGCGACCCCGATGCGGAATTCGTCGCAGATCGTCTGCAGCAGCTCTTCGACCGTCAGCTTCGGATTGAAGATATAGGCCAGGCGGCAGTCGTCCGGCACCTGTTCGATGAAGCAGCGGCAGACGGTCGTCTTGCCGGCGCCGATCTCGCCCGTGAGCAGCACGAAGCCGCCGCCGCTGCCTATCCCGTACAGCAGGTGCGCGAGCGCCTCGCGGTGGCGCTCGCTCATGAACAGGTAGCGCGGATCGGGCGCGATCGAGAACGGCGCCTGCTTCAAATGAAAGTAATTTGTGTACATACCCATACCAAAGGCTTACCGGCGCGGCGGCAGCGGTTTGAACTTCGCGCAGTATATTTTGCTTTTGGCATTGTAGTAAGCGATCGTACTGCCGGGGACGGATACGCGCAACGGGTAAGGCGACGCGTCGGCCGCCACGTGGCGCACGCCGGCCGCCTTGCGGACGTCCTGCTCCAGCTCGTCCGGCGCCACCTCGGCGACGGCGCCCACGAACACCCATTCGCTCGTGTCGTCGCTGACCATGACCTCGGTGACGGGCGCACCCCACAGCGTCGTCTCGCCCGTGCGGAACCAGTACGCGCCGCCCTCGTGCTTGTAGGCCGGGCCGAAATGGGTCTTGAGCCAGGAATAGAAATACGCGTTGTCGAGATGGTCGTGGCACAGCAGCGCCGCGCCGATGACGGGGGCGAACGTGGACGGCTGCTTGTCCTGCGTTTGCGCGTGCGCCATCCCGGCGAGGGTCAGCGCCAGGGCGAGCGGCGCCGCCCGCCGGCGCAGCGAGGTCACAGCTTGGACAGCCATGCGCGGTTGGCGGCGATCTTCGCCTTCACCGAGGCCGGCAGCGCTTCGTAGCAGCCCGGATGCTGCTTGAGCGCGTGCTCGCGCACTTCCTTTTCCAGGCCGTTGACGATGAATACATAAACGGCGGCACCGTCCGCATTCTTGCGAGTGCCCATGTAGCGAATCACGATGATCTCCTTGACGTGGCGCCCATTATGACATTCGCCCCCCGTTCCGGCCACGGCCGTGCTGCTGCCGTGCGTCAGGATGGGCTGCTGGTCACGGCCCGGCAAGCGCCGTCGTTGCGATTGAGCCACATTCGCACGGGAGCGGCGGCCGCGCCGCGTGGACAGACTGTCATGTCTTGCACGGCCGGGCCGGCCGCCGGCGCCCTATAATCGCCGCCATGACGACCGCCTTCCTCCTCCGCATCCGCGCCTGCGTCCTGGGCTGCGCCCTGACCTTGTCGGCCTGCATTGCACACGCGGCGCCTGCCGCGCCGCGCCTGTGGAAGGCCACGCGCACGGCGCCCGGCCACGACGCCACCGTGCTGTACGTCTTGGGTGCGACGCCTGCCGGACTACCGGTCGAATTCGACGGCTATTACCACCGCACCGTGCTGGCGGCCCTGCGCGCGTCCGCCACCTTGTCCGTCGAGGGCGTGGGCGACGGCGAGGAAGCGCCGGCCGGTTCCGCGTCGAACCCCGGCTGCGACCTGCGCCAGCTCGACGAACGAGGCATCGCCATGCTGAACGACGCGCGCCAGCGCATCCTCACCCTCACGCTGCAGGCCGACATGGCGCGGCGCGACACGCTCGACGTCAAGGCCCTCGCGCAGGCGCCAGACCCTGACACGCAGGCGCAATCGTGGGCGCGCCTGATCGAAATGAGCGACGAATTCACGCTGCTGCAGTTCGCCCGCGCCCAGGCGGCCTCGCTCGCGGCCGCGCCGGCGGGCGCCAGCGTCGCCGCGGCGCTCGTGCGCGCCCGGCCCGGCATCGCCGTGCACGACATCGATTACCGCACCGGGATGATGCATGCCTACTGCGCGTCCGGCCCGCGCCGCACGATGCTGCTGCTGGACGTGGTCGACGGCGTGCCCGCGCGCGCCGCCGCGGATCTGGCGCGCGACTTCGACGCCCTATTGCGCGGCCGCGCGCCGTCCGCCGATGGTCCGTTCGCCCGGCTGGCGCCGCTGGACGCGGGCCTCGTCTGCGCGCGCAACCGCGACTGGATCGCGCGCATGAACGCGGTCGCGGACGGCCGCGCCCATTTCTACGTGGTCCCCGTGCGCAACCTGTTCGCGGCCCGCCACGACGACGCGGATTGCGGCGGCTTGCTGGCCGACCTGGAACAGGCCGGTTTCACCGTCGCGCCGGTCAAATAGGCGGGCCGCGCCGGCCGCCGTCCACCCCCTGTTTTGCGCAGCCTGTCCTGCGTTTTCGCGCATTCGTCGAAAGGCGGCTGCGCAGGCGTGCCGCATGCCGTATCGTGCATTCTCCCGGCACCGCCACACGACAACGACACATCATGAATAACGCCCTCAAGCTCACCGTCCTCGCCGCCGCGCTCGCGGCCGGCGCCATCGCGACGGCACCCGCCTCGTTCGCCCAGCCGCAGGATGCCGGCGCCGCCACCGAACAGCGGGCGGTCACGGCGTTTTCCGCGATCGAACTGGCGGGCCCGTACCACGTAGTGATCGACGCGCAGGCCAAACCGTCGCTGCAGCTGACGGGCGAGCGCAAGCAGCTGGCCGAGGTCGAGACCGTCGTGCGCGGCGATACCCTCGTCGTGCGGCCCGTGCAGCGCAACGGCTTCTTCTTCAGTTTCGGCAAGCGCCGCGAGACGGTCACCGTACGCATCGGCGTCGGCGCGCTCAAGCGCCTGACGGTGGCCGGCAGCGGCGACGTCGACATCGACCGCGTCAGCGGCGAGCGCTTCACCCTGACCGGCAACGGCCCCGGCGACATCCACGCGAGCGGCGCCGTGCGCCAGCTGACCGTGACGAGCAGCGGCAGCGGCGACCTCGATCTGCGGCGCCTGAAAGCGGCCGACGTCGACCTCGCGCTGAACGGCCCCGGCGACGTGCAGCTGGCGGACGTGGCCAGCACCCTGGCCGTGCAACAGAGCGGCTCGGGCGACCTGCAGGCCGATGGCCTGCGGACGGCCAAGGTGACGGCGCGCATGCGCGGTCCGGGCGACGTCAAGCTGTCCGGCACGAGCCGCGAACTGGACCTCGAGATGTCCGGCGCGGGCGATTTCGAAGGCTGCGACCTGCGGATCGACGGCGGCGCGCACAGCGTGCAGGGGGGACCGGGCAATGCCTGCATCGCGGGCACCGTGCGCAAGTTCGACGGTGAGGTGGACGGTTCCGGCGAGCTGGCCGTCCGCGGCCTGCAGGCGGCGACGGCGCAACTGCGCATGAACGGACCGGGCAACGTCGCGCTGGCCGGCACGGTGGGCGACCTTTCCGTCGACATCGGCGGCTCGGGCGACCTCGACGCCGGCGGCCTCAAGACGGGCAAGGCGACGGTGCACGGACACGGTCCGGGCGGCGTGACGCTGGCGAACGTGGGCGACACGCTCGACGCGGAACTGAGCGGCTCCGGCGGCCTCACGGCGAGCGTGTCGGGCAGGCGCCTGCTGCTGCGCATGAGCGGGCCGGGCGACGTCCGCATCGACGGCAACGTGGCGCAGGTCGATGCGCAGCTCGCGGGCTCGGGCAGCCTCGATGGGCGCGGCCTGACGGCGGGCCATGCGGACATCGCCGTGCACGGGCCGGGCACCGCCAGCGTCAACGTCGTCGACACCGCCGGCGGCAGCGCCCGCGCCAACGCGAAGACCGTCGCACGCGGCCAGTTGCTGCTCGTCGACCGCAGCGGTTCGCACACGTCCCGGTAACGCCAGGCGCCGCATCGTGCTGGCCGTGTTCGCCCGCCCGAAACGCCGCCTCGCGCCGGCGCCCGGACCCGCCATCCGCGCGGTCCGGGACGGCTTCGCCACCCTGGACATCGCCGTGCCGTGGGACGGCGTCAGCGCCGCGCAGCGCCCACGGCTGAAGCCGCGATCCTTGTGCTAATGTAGCGGCGCCGCCCACGACACGCCAAGGATCCCGATGACGCCAATCCCTGTCCGCCTCGCGCCCCGCCTTGTATCGCTCGTCGGCGCCCTGGCGCTCGCCGGCCTGGCGCACGCGCAGTCGGCGTCGCAATATCCCGCCCTGCCCTCCGAGACCCCGGCCGAATTCACGCCGCCGAATGCTGGCTTCAATTACGTCAAGCGCACGGTGATGATCCCGATGCGCGACGGCACGAAGCTGAACACCATCATCGTCGTGCCCAAGGGCGTGCGGAACGCGCCGATCCTGCTGACGCGCACGCCGTACGACGCGGCCAGCCTCGTGAACCACGCCGAGAGCTCGGACCTGGAAACGATCCTGACCGGCTACGACAACGCGGCCGACGTCATCGCCGAAGAGGGTTATATCCGCGTCGTGCAGGACGTGCGCGGCAAGTACGGCTCGGAAGGCGACTACGTGATGAACCGCCCGCTGCACGGCCCGCTGAACCCGACGCCCGTCGACCACTCGACAGACACGTGGGACACGATCGAGTGGCTGACGAAGAACGTCCCCGAGACCAACGGCCGCGTGGGCATCATCGGCATTTCCTACGACGGCTTCCTGCCGCTGATGGCGCTCGTGAATCCGCACCCGGCGCTGAAGGTCGCGGTGCCGATGAACCCGATGGTGGACGGCTGGATGGGCGACGACTGGTTCCACAACGGCGCCTTCCGGCAGATCAATATGTCGTACATCCTCGAGCAGGTCGTCACGCGCGCCAACACGGCCAAGTGGCCCGTCACGAACTACGACGACTACGACATGTACATGCGCGCCGGTTCGGCCGGCAGCCTGGGACGCGAACGGGGCCTGGAACAGAGCGGCTTCTGGAACAAGCTCGTCGCGCACCCGAGCTACGACGCGTTCTGGCAGGAACAGGCGATGGACAAGATCCTCGCCCGCCAACCCGTGACGGTGCCCACGCTGCTCGTGCACAGCCTGTGGGACGCGGAAGACATCTATGCCGCCATCGCCGTGTGGAAGGCGATCAAGCCGCACGATACGGAGAACAAGGTGTTCCTGTCGCTGGGCCCGTGGTCGCACGGCGGCGCCATCGGCGACGGCAGCACGCTCGGCGCGCTGAAGTTCGCCAGCGACACGGCGCTGTACTGGCGCCAGCAGGTGCTGAAACCGTTCCTCGCGCGCTACCTGAAAGGCGATACCACCGTCCCCGCGATCCCCACCGTGACGGCGTTCGAGACGGGCACCAACAAATGGCGCAGCCTGGCCGCGTGGCCCAGCGGCTGCAACGCCGGCTGCGCCATCGAACCGGCCGTGCTGCGCCTGGCCGCGGGCCAGAAGGCCATCCTCGGCGGCCCCGCCGACGCGCGCGGCTATGACGAATACGTGTCCGATCCCGCCAAGCCCGTGCCGTTCCGCCAGCGCCCCATTCCGCCGTACGGCTACGACGAGACCAAGGGCCAGACGTGGCCGCGCTGGCTCGTCGACGACCAGCGCGAGGCATCCGGCCGCACCGACGTGGCGACGTTCGTCTCCGACGTGCTCGCGGCGCCCGTCAAGATCAGCGGCGAGCCCGTCGCCCACCTCGTGGCATCGACGAGCGGCACGGATGCGGACTGGGTGGTCAAGCTGATCGACGTGTATCCGGACCAGGTGGGAGCGCAACCGGCCATGGGCGGCTACCAGCTGATGATCGCCGGCGACATCTTCCGCGGCCGCTACCGCGAAGGCTTCGCCACTCCGAAGGCGCTGGCGCCGAACCAGGCACTGGCCTACCGCTTTGCCCTGCCGACGGCGAACCACGTATTCCTGCCCGGCCACCGCATCATGGTGCAGGTGCAGTCGAGCTGGTTCCCGCTGTACGACCGCAATCCGCAGACCTTCGTGCCGAATATCTTCTTCGCCCGGCCGGGCGACTACAAAAAGGCCACGCAGCGCATCTACCACAGCAGCTACGTCGAACTGCCGCTCGTGCGGGCCACGCAATGACAAACGCCGCGCGCAACCTGTAGAATCATATTTTTTCGAAGAAATCCTTCCAGATACTTCGCTTTTTCAAGATCCGTCATTGCCCTATCCTTCGCCTTGACAGCGGCCGCTTCGGCCACGATTCTTGTTAACGATGAGAGATACGACCATGAAACGGATCCTGCTTTTCCTTGCCACCAACCTCGCCATCATGCTCGTGCTGGGCATCACGGCGAGCCTGCTCGGGGTCGACCGCTACCTGACGGCCAACGGCCTGAACCTCGGCGCCCTGCTCGTCTTCGCCGGCCTGATGGGCTTCGGCGGCGCCTTCATCTCGCTGTGGCTGTCCAAGCCGATCGCGAAATGGACCACGGGCGCGCGCGTGATCGCACAACCGGCCGACGCAACCGAGCGCTGGCTCGTCGACACGGTCGCGAACCAGGCCCGCAAGGCCGGCATCCCGACGCCGGAAGTGGCCATCTACGAAGGCGCGCCGAACGCGTTCGCCACCGGCGCGACGAAGAACGCGTCGCTCGTCGCCGTGTCGACGGGCCTTTTGACCTCGATGACGCACGATGAAGTGGAGGCCGTGCTGGCGCACGAAGTGGCGCACGTCGCGAACGGCGACATGGTGACGCTCACCTTGATCCAGGGCGTCGTGAACACGTTCGTGATCTTCCTGGCGCGCGTCGTCGCGTATGCCGTTGACCAGTTCCTGCGCCGCGACGGCGAGGAGCGCGGCCCCGGCCTCGCGTTCACGATCACGTCGGTCGTGTGCGACCTGCTGTTCGGCCTCGTGGCCAGCATCATCGTCGCGTGGTTCTCGCGCAAGCGCGAATACCGCGCCGACCGCGGCGCCGCCCGGATCATGGGCACGCCGCGGCCGATGATCGCCGCGCTCAAGCGCCTCGGCGGGATCGATCACGCCGACCTGCCGAAGAACCTGGCGGCATCGGGCATCGCCGGCGGCGGCGTGCTGGCGCTGTTCAGCAGCCACCCTTCGTGCGAGGACCGCATCGCGGCCTTGCAGCACGCATGACGGACCGCCGCACCAGCACGCTCGTGGCGCCGGCGCTGTTCGCGCTGGCGCTTGCCGTCCTCCTGCAGCACTTCCTCGGCGCGCTGGCCTGGGCCGGCCTGCTCGCCGTCATCACCTGGCCCGGGCACGTGCGCCTGCAGGCGCGCGGCTGGCCGCCGGCCGCCAGCGCGGCAATCCTCGTCGGCCTGCTCATCCTCGGTTTCGTGGGCCCGTCGCTGCTGCTGCTCGATACGCTCGGCGGCGAACTGGCCGGCGTGCAGCGCCTGCTCACGCGCCTCAACGAGACCGGCGTGCCGGTGCCCGCGTGGCTCGCGCGGCTGCCCCTGATCGCGGAACACGCGACCCAGTGGTGGAACGAACATCTGGCCCTGCCCGGCGGCCTGAATCGCCTCGTCGGCAGCGCGGCCGGCGACTTCGCCCCGCACCTGACGGGCGCCGCGCGCATCTGGGGTTCGACGATCCTCGCCAACGCGCTGTACCTGTTCCTCGCCCTGCTCACCTTGTTCGTGCTGTACCTGCACGGCCCCGCCGCCATCCGCCACGTCGACACCGCCGGCATGCGCGCGCTGCCGCGCCAGTATCCGATGCTGCGCCGCGTGTTCCCGCTGTCCGTGCGCGGCACGGCGCTGGGCCTCGTCTCGGTCGCCATCCTCGAAGGCTGCGTGCTGGGCGCCGCCTACGCCATCGCGGGCGCGCCGGCGCCGGCGCTGCTGGCCGTCTTCACGGGCTATCTCGCGCTCGTGCCGGGCGGCGCGCCGCTGTCGTTCTCGCTCGTCGCGCTGCTGCTGCTGGGCCAGGGCCATTCCGGCGCCGCGCTCGGCCTGTTCTGCTGGGGCGCGTTCGAGCTGTTCATGGTCGACAAGTTCATCCGCCCGAAACTCATCGGCCGGCGCGTCAACCTGCCCTTCCTCGCCGTGCTGTTCGGCCTCCTCGGCGGCGTGTCGACGCTCGGCGTCATCGGCCTGTTCGTCGGGCCGTTCATGATGGCGATCCTCTTCGAGTGGCTGCGCGGCGATGACGCCGACAATACCGCATTCAATACCAATCTAGCGCATTTTTCCGGCCCCACAATCAGCACGGGCGAGACCAATTCTCCGCCATCCGAGCAACACGACAATACCAATTAAATACCCGTTGACAAGCCTATCAGTGCTGCCTATAGTGCCCTGACTTTCCCGGCAAAGCATTCACTATGATCGACTATCTCATCGGCGTCGACGGCGGCGGCACCGGCACCCGCGTGCGCATCGCACGGTTTTCTCCCGACGGCGCCGTCGAACTGGCCCAGGGCGCGAGCGGCCCGTCCGGCCTTGGCCTGGGCATCGCCCGCGCCTGGGCCGCCGTCCAGGAAGCCGTCGCCCAGGCGTTCGCCACGGCCGGCATCGCGCCGCCGCCCCCGGACCGCATGGCCATCGGCCTCGGCCTGGCCGGCGTGCACAATCGCCAGTGGACGCGGGAATTCGCAGCGCTTGACCCCGGCTACGCCGCGCTCGTCCTCGAAACGGACGCGTTCACGACGCTCATGGGCGCGCACGGCGGCCGCCCCGGCGCCATCGTCGCCATCGGCACGGGCAGCGTCGGCGAAGTCCTGCTGCCCGACGGCACGCGGCGCGAAGTGGGCGGCTGGGGCTTCCCCGCCGGCGACGAAGCGAGCGGCGGCTGGATCGGCCTCGCCGCGGTCAACCACATCGAACAGGTATTGGACGGACGCCGTCCGGCGAGCAGCTTCGCCGCCGACGTGATCGAAGCCTGCGGCGGCGACCGCGCCGCCATCCAGGTCTGGCTCGGCCAGGCCACGCAGACGACGTACGCGAGTCTGGCGCCGCTGGTGCTCCGGCACGCCGACGATCCGGCCGCGCGCGCCATCCTGACGAAGGCCGGCGACGAAGCGGCCGCCATCGCCCGCGCGCTCGACCCGGACGGCAGCCTGCCGCTCGCGTTATGCGGCGGCTTGGGTAGCGCCCTGCGCGACTGGCTCCCGCCCGCGCTCGCGGCCCGCGCGGGCGCGCCCGCCGGCGATTCGGCACGCGGCGCACTGCGCCTGATCGAGCTGCGCATCGCGGCATGAAAGGATTCCCCATGCAAGGCAATATCCTGACCCCGGACGGCTGGATCCGCGGCCGCCTCCACATCGAGGACGGCGCCGCGACGATCGCCGCCATCGACGGCGCGGCGGCCGATCCGGCATCCAATCCGGACGACTACATCCTCCCCGGCTTCATCGACCTGCACGTGCACGGCGGCGCCGGACGCGACATGATGGAAGGCGGCGACGCCCCGCACGTGATCGCGCGCCTGCACGCACGGCACGGCACGACGAGCCTGCTGGCCACGACGATGACCGCGCCGCTGGACGACATCGACCGCGCCCTCGCCGCCATCGGCGGCGCGTGCGAACAGCGCGGCAAGGGCGAGGCCCGCATCCTCGGCGTGCACCTGGAAGGGCCGTACATCAACTCGGGCAAGCTGGGGGCGCAACCGCCGTTCGCGCGCGCGGCGAGCATGGCGGAGGTCGAGCGTTTCAACGCGCAGGCGCCGCTGCGCCTCATCACCGTGGCGCCCGAAGTCGACGGCCACCTGGCCCTCGTGCGCCGGATGGCCGACGCCGGCATCCGCGTGCAGATCGGCCACACCAACGGCAACTACGACGACGGCGTGCGCGCGCTGGAACACGGCGCGGCCGGCTTCACCCACCTGTTCAACGCGATGCCGGGCCTGCACCACCGCGATCCCGGCATGGTCGGCGCGGCGCTCGCGCACGCGCAGTACGCCGAGATCATTCCCGACCTGCTGCACGTGCATCCGGGCGCCATCCGGACCGCGCTGCGCTGCATCCCACACCTCTACTGCGTGACGGATTCCACGGCCGCCGCCGGCATGCCGGACGGCGAGTACATGCTGGGCCGCCAGGTCGTCCACAAGTGCATGGGCGGCGTGCGCCTCGCGGACGGCACGCTGGCCGGCAGCACGCTCACGATGGACCAGGCGCTGCGCAACCTCGTATCCATCGGCCTCGATCTCGCCGACGCCGCCCGCCGCGTGTCGACCAACGCCGCCGACTACCTGGGCGAGACGCGCCGCGGCCGCATCGCGCCGGGCTGCTTCGCCGACCTGGTCGTCCTCGACCGCAACCTGAATTTGAAAACCGTTTATATCGAAGGAGAGCCCCGTGACCTCGCTGATGCTTGAAGAAGCCGTATCCGCGGCCGACTGCGTCGCCCTGCAGTTGTCGAACGACGCCGAGCGCTACGCGGCCCTGGGCCATCACCTGCGCAGCGCGCCCTTCCACAACGCGGTGACGGTGGCGCGCGGCAGTTCGGACCATGCGTCGGGCTACCTCGCCTACCTGATCATGGCGCGCATGGGCCGCCTCGTGACGTCGCTGCCGATGTCGCTCCTCACCTTGTACAAGGCGCCGCTGCAGGCCGCCGGCACGCTCGCGGTGTCGATCTCGCAGTCCGGCCAGAGCCCGGACGTGGTGGAACCGATGCGCTACTTCCGCGCCGGCGGCGCGACGACGGTGGCGCTCGTGAACGACATCGATTCGCCGCTCGCCCATGAAGCCGAATGGGCGCTGCCGCTGCGCGCCGGGAAGGAGCACAGCGTCGCCGCGACGAAGAGCTTCATCACCAGCCTGACGGCCGGCGCGCGCCTCGTGGCCGAGTGGCAGCAGGACGACGAACTGAAGGCCGGCCTCGCCGCGCTGCCGGACGCGTTGCGCCAGGCCGCGCACACCGACTGGTCGGCCGCGCTCGGCGTACTGGCGCCGGCACGCAATATCATGGTCGTGGGACGCGGCATCAGCTTCCCCATCGCGCTGGAAGCGGCGCTGAAATTCAAGGAGACCTCCGCGCTGCAGGCCGAGGCGTTCTCCGGCGCCGAGATCAAGCACGGCCCGATGGCATTGATCGACGACGGCTATCCGCTGCTGATCTTCGCCACGCGCGGCCCCGCGCAAGCGGGCCTCGTCGCGCTGGCCGACGAGATGCGCGGCCGCGGCGCGCGCGTGCTGCTCGCCGCGCCGACGGACGTGCCGTCGCGCGACCTCGACCTGCCCGTCGCGAGCTGCCCGGACCTCGATCCGATCGTCGCGATCAACGCGTTCTACGTGATGGCGGCGCACCTGGCGAAGGCGCGCGGACTCGATCCGGACAAGCCGCGCCACCTGAACAAAGTCACGAAGACGCACTGACCCACCGACACACCGACACACACCGATGCACACGAACGATTTGCGCCAACTGGCCGGCCGGCTGATCATGATCCGGCTGTTCGGCACGGCACTCGATGCCGATACGGCCGGCTTCATCCGCGCCAACCGCATCCGCGGCGCGTGCCTGTTCCGCCAGAACATGGTCGATGCCGCGCAACTGACACGCTTCACCGACGACCTGAAAGACGCGATGGGCGAGGAAGCGCTGATCGCGCTCGACCAGGAAGGCGGCGCCGTCGTGCGCGCGCTGTGGGTGCCGCCGCCGCCGTCCGCGATGGCGCTGGGCGCGGCCGGCGACGCGGCCCTCGCGCGCGACGTGGGCGCGGCCGTGGCGCGGGCGATCCGCGCGCTCGGCTTCAACTGGAACTTCGCGCCGGTGCTGGACCTGAACAACAATCCGCGGAATCCCGTCATCGCCGAGCGCTCGTTCGGCGCCGATCCGGCGCAAGCGACGACGCTGGCGCTCGCATGGATGGCCGGCAGCGAGAGCGAAGGCGTGGCCTGCTGCGTCAAGCACTTCCCCGGCCACGGCGACACGCACGTCGACTCGCACCGCGACCTGCCCACGGTGAACAAACCCTTGGCGGAACTGGAGCGCTTCGAATTCGCGCCGTTCCGCACGGCGGCACCGCACGCACCCGCCGTGATGACCGCGCACATCGTCTACCCCGCCCTCGATCCTGACCATCCGGCCACGATGTCGCGCGCGATCCTGCACGACCTGCTGCGCGCGCGATGGGGTTACGAAGGCGTGATCATCACGGACGGCATGGACATGCATGCGATCGCGCACCGCTACGGCGCCGGCGAGGCCGCCGTGAACGCACTGGTGGCCGGCGCCGACATGGTGATGGCCATCGGCAGCCGCGCCACGCAGGAAGAGACCATCGCCGCCATCGCCGCCGCCATCGCCGACGGCCGCCTGCCGCTGCACGAGGTGCACGCGCGGCTGGCCCGCCTGGACGGCCTCGCGCATGCGCATCCGGCGTCCTCCGTGCCGTACGCCACGGAGGACGCGGACCGCGCGCTGATGGCGCAAGCCTGGCGCCGGGCGCTGACGGCGCGCGGCAATCCGCACCGCCCGGCGCCGCGGGCCAGGGTGCGCCTCGTCGCGCGCCAGGACGTCGTCAGTGACGGCGTCTCGGAAGCGGGCGTGCCGGCCGGCGTCATCGCGGCGATGCTGCGACGGCTGTTCGACGTCGACCTCGTGACGTTCGCGGACGCCGAAGCCTTCGACTGGAACGCCCTGCCGGACGACGGGCGCTTCACGATCCTCGCGTCGACCTCGCGCCGCCGCTACGGGCCGCACGCGCGCGCCACGTGGACGCCGGACCTGCACCTTGCGCTGTGGAACCCGTACCAGGCGCTCGACTTCGCGGCGCCCGCGCTGCTGACATATGGCTTCGCGCCGCCCGCGCTGGACGCCGTGCAGGCCTGGCTGGCCGGCGCCGCCGACGCGCACGGCCACTGCCCCGTGCCGGGGTTTTGAAGGCAGCGGGTAACGCATTGTAACGACGCAGCCCGCCCTCGCACGGCTGGGGCACAATTGCCACGCCCATCAGCAGTTTGTGGGAGAATGCACGCTTTGTCCGAGATCGGCACCTGGCACCGTCGGCGTATGTGTATGTATATGCGGCCACTGGGCGGTGCAATTTTATCGTCATCAAGAGAGGATTTTTCAATGTCCCAATTCCGTTTTGCCCGCCTTGCCCTGCTGCTGGGCGCCCTCGGCCTGAACGCCGCGCCGGCCCTGATGCACAGCGCGTCGGCGCAGGACAAGAATGCGCCGGCTGCCCAGCCGAAGCCGGACGCGGTCCGCCCGGACCTGTACAAGCTGCTCGACCCGGCCCAGATCAAGCCGCTGATGGACGCGAAGAACTACACCGAGGTGCAGAACCGCATCACGCAGGCGGAGGCGTTCGCCGACAAGACCCCGTACGAAACCTATGTGCTGAACCGCATGAAGTTGTCGCTCGGTACGTCGACCGGCAACGACAAGATGGCGATGGACGCGCTGGAAGCGATCCTGGCCTCGGGCAAGCTGTCAGAGGCGGACAAGCCGAACTTCACGCAGGCCCTGGCGACCTATTACTACAACGCCAAGAACTACCCGAAGGCGATCGAGCTGTACAAGCAGATGCAGGCGTTCGGCAAGGCGTCGGACCAGGTCAACTCGGCCCTGATCCGCGCCTACTACCTGAGCGGCGACTACGCGTCGGCGCTGAAGGCGCAGGAACCGGTGCTGCAGGCCGCGGAACAGGCCGGCAAGACGCCGACGGTGGAAGACCTGCGCCTGTACGCGTCTGCCGCGAACAAGGTCAAGGATGACGCGGCCTACCTGCGCGGCCTGGAAAAACTGGTCGCCTACTATCCGAACGACGATTACTGGACCGACCTGATCCACCGCGGCATCGTGCGCAAGCCGGGCTTCGCCGACGCCAGCATCCCGGACGTGCTGCGCCTGGAATTCGCGGCCGTCAAGCAGATGTCGGGCGACGCCTATACCGAACTGGCCGAGCTGGCCCTGAAGGACGGCTTCCCGACCGAGGCGAAGAAAGTCGTCGACGCCGGCTTCGCGGCCGGCGTGATGGGCACGGGCAGCGGCGCCGCCAAGGACCGCCAGCTGCGCGACCGCGCCACCAAGGAAGCCGCGAGCGACGCCAAGAACATCGCGGCGGGCGAAGCGGGCGCCAACAAGGCCAAGACCGGCGCCGGCCTCGTCAACCTGGGCTGGGCCTACGCGACGATGGACCAGTACGACAAGGGCATCGGCTTCATCCAGCAGGGTATCGCCAAGGGCGGCCTGAAGTCGCCGGACGAAGCGAAGCTGCGCCTGGGCATGGCCTATGCGAAAGCCGGCCAGAAGGACAAGGCCATCGCCACCTTCCAGGAAGTGAAAGCCGGCGGCGGCCTGGCCGACACCGCCAAGTACTGGATCCTGCTGCTGAACCATCCGAGCGGCGCGGCGGCAGCCAAGTAATTCCCGGCGGGGCCTGCCCCGTGGACGAGGCGGCGCGGACTCACGTTCGCGCCGCTTTTTTTCGTCTGTGTGAATCAGCGTACGGGCACAGCCGGCCCGGCGGCGGATAATCGCCGCACCACTTTCCGAAAGGCCGGCCATGAGCACCGTACGCAAGGGACAGGCGCCCGCCAAGCTGAACCGCGACGAATTCCACCTCGTCTTCGCGCGCGACTTCTACGACCCCGCCTACCAGGCCGTGGCGCGGGAACTGGCGGCCGTCGAGGAGGTCGCGTGGCAGAACTACGTAGACTCGCACAAGGCGCCCGTCACCGTCAAGGCCGGCCCCGGCTTCTTCGACCCCGACTACGACCTGTCGGTCGAATGGAAAGAAACGCGCGACCGCCTGCTGGCGGCCGAGGCGCGCCAGAAGGACCCGGCGACGCCGAACCGCATCCTGCTGATCAACGGCGCGGCCCGCAACGACGGCAGCTGTCCGGGCGAGATCTCGAAGACGTGGCGCCTCGCGAAGCTGTGCGAGGAGACGCTCGCGGCGGAAGGCGTGGAGACCGACCTGCTCGACCTGTCGCGCATCATCTCCGACTACGACCGCCACATCCATCCGTGCAAGGCCTGCGTGTCGACGGCCATGCCGCTGTGCCACTGGCCCTGCAGCTGCTATCCGAACCATGCGCTGAACCAGGAGAACGACTGGATGAACGAGATCTACGAGCGCTGGGTCCAGGCGCACGGGATCATCATCGTGACGCCCGTCTACTGGTACCAGGCGCCGTCGATACTGAAGCTGATGATCGACCGCCTCGTGTGCGCGGACGGCGGCAATCCCGACCCGACGTCCACCCACGGCAAGGATGCGGAAAAAGCCAAGGCCCTCGAGACAGACTGGTCCTATCCGAAACACCTGGCCGGCCGCGTCTACGGCGTCGCCGTGCACGGCGACGTGGCGGGCATCGAAGGTACGCGGCGCTCGCTGTCCGACTGGCTCGACTGGATGGGCCTGGTCGACGCGGGGCCCGTCGCCCAGCTCGACCGCTACGTCGGGTATTACGCATCGTATGCGGACAGCCACGACACGCTGGACCGCGACACGGCCTTCCAGGAAGAGGTCCGCAACGTAGCGCGCGCCGTGTCCGCCGCCGTCGCGGCCGTGCGCTCGGGCAAGCTGGTGCAGCCGGACCGCAAGCTGGCCAATCCGCGGCCCAAGTAGGAGGCCGGCAGGCGGTCTTTTTTTGGTATCATCGAGGCTTCGTCCGTCCTGTCGACCTTCCCGCATGTCCCACCTCGCGCAGTTGATGCACCAGCTCTCCGCCACCAGCAACCTGCCGCTCTACCAGCAATTGCAGCGCGCCCTGCGCGACACGATCGACCGCGGCGTCTACGGCCCGGCGGAAGCCCTGCCGGCCGAGCGCCAGCTCGCCATCGAACTGGACATCTCGCGCATCACCGTGCGCAAGGCCATCGACGGCCTCGTCGAAGAAGGCCTGCTCGTGCGCCGCGCGGGTTCGGGCAATTTCATCAATACGCGCATCGAAAAGAATTTCGCCAAGCTGACGTCGTTTTCGGAAGACATGCGCTCGCGCGGCCGCACGCCGCGCAGCGTGTGGCTCAAGCGTTCGGCGGGCACGGTGACGCCGGAAGAAGCGCTGCGCCTGCGCCTGTCGCCGGGCGCCGCCGTCTACCGCTTCAACCGCATCCGCTACGCCGACGATATGCCGATGTGCCTGGAATACGCGACGATCGCGGCCTCCGCCCTGCCCTCGCTGGACGCGGTGGACGTCTCGATGTACGAAGCGCTGGAAGCGAGCGGCAAGCGCCCCGTGCGCGCGCTGCAGCGCCTGTCCGCCCTGCTGTTGAACGCCGAACAGGCGAAGCTGCTGCAATCGAAGGAAGGCGATGCAGGCCTGTGCGTGGAACGGCTGGGCTTTTTGCCGGACGGGCAGGCGGTGGAATTCTGCCGCTCCTACTTCCGCGGCGACATGTACGACTTCGTGGCCGAGCTGAGCGCCGGCTGATACAACCCATTCAAAGAACCACCATGACCGAACTGACCTACGAAGCCTACCTGGACGAAGTCACCACGCTGCTGACCGAACTCTACGACCTCGACGACGCCACCGCCATCAAGCTCGTCGTCGACGCGCAGTCCGCCGAATATTTTTCACCGCATGACGATCACCCGGCGATGCGGACGCTCACGCGTGCGCGCGAGGATGCGGTCGCGTTGTACAAGGCGCGGCAGGCGCGCGTCGACACCCAGGCAAAGCAGCAACGCGCAGCGCGCCGGAAAGTCCCGCCGCGCAGCGGCCGCGGCTGAGGGTTATCCGCACCCCGGAACGTCGTTCCGGTGACGTTTTCTTGTCACGGGACGCGACGACCTTGGGCCCCTGCCTTCGCAGGGGCGACGGTCTTGATGCCGACGAAACAAGTCAGCCGGACCGGCGAAGTTTGCATGTCACGGGACGCGGCGAACCTGGGCCCCTGCCTTCGCAGGGGCGACGGTCTTGATGCCGACGAAACAAGTCAGCCGGACCGGCGAAGTTTGCATGTCACCGGACGCGGCGAACCTGGGCCCCTGCCTTCGCAGGGGCGACGGTCTTGATGCCGACGAAACGGGTCGGCCGGACTGGCCCTGGACGCCGGCGTCAGATCGCCGTCAGGCCGCCATCGATCGCGAGCTGGTGGCCGGTCACGAACGACGCCTGCTCCGAGCACAGCCACAGCGCCGCATTGGCGATCTCGGCCGGATCGGCGATACGGCCCATCGGATGCGCCGATTTCAGCTTCTTGTCGCGCCCCGGCTCGCGCTCGAGCATGCGCGCCAGCATCGGCGTCTTGACGGCACCCGGGCAGATGCTGTTGATGCGGATACTGTCCTTGGCATATTCCACGGCCGCGCTCTTGGTCAGGCCGACGACGGCGTGCTTGGACGCCGAGTAGATCGCGCGGTGCGGTGCCGCGACGAGGCCGCCGGCATCGGCGATGTTGACGATCACGCCGCCGCCTTCCTGCTTCAGCATCTGGCGCAACTGGCTCTTCATGCACAGCCAGACGCCCTTGACGTTGACGCTCATGATGCGGTCGAACTGGTCGTCCTCGCCCTCGGCCAGCGGCAGGTATTCTTCCTCGACGGCGGCGCCGTTGACGGCGCAGTCGATGCGGCCGTAATGGCCGACCGCCTTGTCGATCAGGGCCTCGACGTCCGCCGCGACCGTTACATTGGCTTTAACAAACAGTGCCTTGCCGCCCGCTTCGACGATCAGGGCCGCGGTCATGTGGCCGCCGTCGACCGAGGTATCGGCGATGACGACACAGGCGCCCGCGCGCCCGAATGCCAGCGCCGTCGCGCGGCCGATGCCGCTGGCGCCTCCGGTTACCAGCACAACCTTGCCGGCATACGAAATGCCGCTCGGTGTCTGCTTGGTCATGCCCTTCATCATGCTTCCTTTTCAATAGCTTGACGCAATCTTTGCTTCTTTCGAGCAATACTGCGCTAAGGCAACATGATAGCGCCCGTGCCGGGCATTGACCAAGTTTCTCGACACTTCGGCCGGATAATGAACGGCCGAAGTGTTGCAATCAGGGTGCAGGTTTCGCTTTTGCCTTGTCTCCAGCCATGACGACGGACATTTTTGCCGGGTCGACCGCCTTGCGGAACGCCGCATTCAGCTGGGGCAACGTGACGGCCATCAAGTGTTTTTCGAACTCGGCCGACCATGCATACGTACGGCCGCGGTACATGTACGAGGTCCAGCCCGCCGCCAGCGCGCCGTCGTCGGCACGATTCTGGGTGCGTTGTTGCATCAGACCCGACTTGGCGCCTGCGAGTTCCGCGTCCGTGAAGCCATCCTTGAGCACGCGCGCGAGTTCTTCGCGTACGGCGGCGTCGACCTTGGCGAGGTTCTGCGGCGCGGCGATGGCGTTGATCGCGAACATGCCGGCACGGTCGAGGTCACCGGCCGCGAGGTTCGAGCCGACGCCGTAGGACAGGCCGTCCTTCTGGCGGATGCGGTCCATCAGGCGCGACCGCAGCCCGCCGCCGCCGAAGATGTAGTCGGCCAGCATGAGGGCCGGGTAATCCGGGTCGTCGACGTTCAGGTCGAGGTTGATCCGCGCCGTGTAATAGCCGTTTTCCTTGTCGGGCGTATTGAGGAATTCGTGGATGGGCGTGATGTCGCCATTCTTGCGCAGCACGGGCGCCACGTGCATCGGCGCTTTCCAACGACCGAACAGCTGGTCGATCAGTGGCGTGATCGCCTGGGCATCGAAATCGCCGACGATGGACATTTCCGCGGGAACCGTGCCGTAATAATCGTGGTGGAAGGCCTTGACCTGGTCCAGCGTGGCGCCCTTGAGGTCGGCAAGGTCTTCGTCGTACGTCGTTTCGTGACGGATATCGCCCTTCGGATAGATGTCGAAATGCTCATTCAACGCGCGCGACGCCACGCTGCTCGGCTCGCTGCGGCTGGACTGCAGCCCGACGATCGCTTGCTGGCGCAATTGCTCGAATTCGCTGGCCGGGAAGCTGGGTTCGCGCAGCACGTGGGCGACGAGTTTCAGCGCTTCCGGCAGGTTTTCGCGCGTCGTCTGGAAATGCGTGACGCTGCCGGAAATCTTGAGCTTGTCGAACGCGTCGGCCAGGTGCACGCGGTCGTACTTGGTCGTGCCGCGCATCAGCATCGCGGACGTCAGGCCGGGCAGCGCGCCCTTGCCGAACAGGTTCTGCTCGTCGCCGATGTGCTGGCGCAGGTCGACGGTGACCGTCTGGCCGCGATTCTTCTTGGGCAGCAACGCCAGCTTCACGCCGCCGGCCGTCGTCAGCGTGGTGCGCTTCATGATGTTAGCCTGGCTCGGATCGAAATCCTCGGCGCTCAACGTGGACACCTGCGGCTTGAAATCCTTCAACAGGCTTTGCACGCTGGGCGCGGGCGGGATCACGGCGCGCTGCGGGTGGTCGTCCGGAATGAATTCGCCCGTCACGCGGTTGTCGCGCTTGAAATAGCGGCCCGATGCTGCTGCGATTTGTTCCGACGTAATCTTGTTGATGCGGTCGCGACCGACGAAGAACAGGCGCCAGTCGCCCAGCGCGATGACTTCCGACAAGGCGAGGCCCACCTGCTGCGGGTCGTTCAGGCTGCGCTCGAATTCGTTCAGGAAGCTCCGTTTGGTGCGCTCCATTTCTTCCGGCGTCGGCGGGTTCTTGGCGAAGTCTTCCACGGCCTGCGTGAGCGCGGCGCGCACGGGTTCGAGCGGTGCGTCCTTCTTGACGACGGCGCCGAAGAATTGCAGGCCGGGCGCATACCCGGTCTGCCCATAGGCGAACACCTGGCTCGCCTTGCCGCTCTCGACGAGCAGCTTGTGCAAACGGCCCGTCGGCGCGTCGCCGAGGATGGTCGATGCGAAACTCAGCGCGTCGCTGTCGTCGTGCAGGCCGGACGGCACCTTGTAGCCGAGCGCGACGATCTGCACGTCGCCCTGGCGCCGCACGGTGAAGGTGCGGTCGCCGTCCTGCGTGGGTTCGACGGTCCAGAACTCCGGCAGCGTGCGCTTGGGTTTCGGGACCGCGCCGAACAGGCGGTTGATCGACAATAATGTCTTCGCGGGATCGAACTTGCCCGCCACGAGCAGCACGGCGTTATCGGGCTGGTAATACGTGTGATAAAAATTCTGCAGATTCGTGATCTTGACGTTCTCGATATCGCTCTTGTTGCCGATCGTGGCGCGGCCATACGCGTGCCAGTCATACGCCACGCTCTGCATGCGCTTCATGAGCACGGCGCCCGGCGAATTTTCGCCATTCTCGTACTCGTTGCGCACCACCGTCATCTCGGAATCGAGATCCTTCTTGGCGATGTTGGAATGCGTCATGCGGTCCGCTTCCATGCCCAGCGCCCAGTTCAGGTTGTCGTCCGACGCCTGGAACACTTCGTAGTAATTCGTGCGGTCGAACGACGTCGTGCCGTTGAACTGCATGCCGCGGTCCTGGAACTGGCGCGTGATGTCCGGATGCCTGGGGCTGCCCTTGAACATCAGGTGTTCGAGCAGGTGGGCCATGCCCGTCTCGCCATAATTCTCGTGGCGCGAGCCGACGAGATACGTCACGTTGACGGTCACGGTCGGACGCGAGGAGTCGGGGAACAGCAGGACTTTCAACCCGTTCGGCAGGCGGTATTCCGTGATGCCTTCGACGGACGGGCCCTGCACGACGCCCTTGGGCAGGTCGAACGCCCAGGCGCTGCCCGTCGCGATGAAGGCAAGGCCGCCAACGACCGCATAGGTCGTCAAATACGCGGCCGCGCCGCGCTGTAAAAACGTCAAGCTCATAGGTCTCCGTCTGTAAGAACCATTGTCCGTGGGACATGGTAACAGACGGGGACTTAGGCCGGGCTTACCCTCATTGCCGCGTACGCCGTTCGTGCTGTTGCTGGTAGGGGCTGATGCGGGCGAGGTCTTCCATTTCCTCGGCCAGGAAGCCGAGCAGGTCGTCGGCACTGACGATGCCGACGAGGCGCCCGCCCTCGCCCACCACCGGCACCCGGCGGATGCCGCGCAGGCGCATGCGTTCGATCGTGACGGTGACGTCGTCGTGCTCGTCGGCGGTGAGCAGGTCGTCCGTCATGATGTCGCCCACCTGCAATCCGTTCGGATCGAGGCCGAGGGCGACGACGGAGACGACGATGTCGCGGTCCGTGACGATGCCGGCGGGCGTGGGGATGCTGTCCGCACCGTCGACGACGACGATGTCGCCCACGTGATGTTTGCGCATGAGAAAGGCCGCACCCTGCACGCTTTCGTCGCGCGCGCAGAAGACGGTGTCGACCGTACAGAGTTTTCCGACTTCCATGGCCAGCTCCAACGTCAGATGCTTACGCTATCCTTGGAGCATAGTGCAGGTTGGCGATAAATCAAACCTGCACGGCGCCGGTCAGGATTTCTTGTCGTCTGCCGGGGGTACGAAGCAGGCCTCGACGACTTGCAGGTCGTTGTCTTTGGCGAAATTGCACACGAAGTGGTAGGCCAGCGGTTCGATGCTTTTGAGGGCATTGTTCACGACGACCGCCTTGACGCCGTTGACGACGGTCGGGTGCACGTACGGCGAAAACTTGAGGTGGGCGTTCGGACCGCCGCTTCCGGCCGGCCGGAAGCACGACATGACGCCACACAGACGTTCGGCCCAGTCACTCGGGCGGAACTGCCTGCCCTTACTTGTCACGCCGAGAATGAAGAATTCGTCGGCGCCTTTCCCGGTTTGCGGTGAGTCGGCCATAGTGCGGCTTCTGAAACAAAGGCGTGGATGAGAACAACCCGACTATTATATCTTATAGAAGACTTGCGGACGAGCCCCGCGTGCCGATCGGGTCGACCGGCACGACAATCGGCACGATATCCTGCCGCCGAGGACGATCACCCGAGCAGGACCGCGCCGGACAGCAGCAGCAGGAGCAGCATCCATAATAGCAGCGCGCGCCACACCAGGCCGACCGTGCTTTGCAGTGCGCGCACGTTCGGCTCATCGCCGGGCAGCATGTCGTCTTCGCTGGCGGACAGGTCGACGGCCGCCGCGTCGGCCGGCATGACGCGCGGCGCGTTCTCGGCCGGGCTGCCGAGGCGCACGCCCATGGCGCCGCCGCCCGCGGCCAGGATGATGCCTTTCGATTCGTCCGTCCACCGGTTGGCGAAATTGCGCCACGCATAGATCGCGTCCTCGAAATTACCGACGACGGCGAATGCGATGGCCGTCAGGCGTACGGGCACCCAGTCGATCCAGTAGAACGCGCGGGCGGCGAATTCGCCGAAGGCCTCGTTGCGCATGTGGTCCGGTTCGTTCCATGCGCGCGCCAGGTATTCGGACACGCGGTACATGACGGCACAGGCCGGGCCGAGCGGCATCAGGAACCAGAAGAACACGCCGAACACGTTGCGGTGCGTCGTGATCAGGGATTTTTCGACCGCGATGCGGGCGATTTCCGTCGCATCCATGCCGACCGTGTCGATCCGGGCCCATTCGCCCAGCAGCGTGCGCGCCGTGGCCTCGTCGCCCGCGTTGAGCGCGAACTGGATCGACGTGAAGTAGTGGCTGTAATGGCGGAAACCGAGGGTGAGGTAGACGATCAGCACGTTCCAGGCGAACGCGGCGAACACCAGGCGGTAATACAGGAGGGCGCCGTAGATCACGGCCGTCGGCAGCATCAGGACCGCCATCATCAGGAACCAGCCCAACCGGCCATGGCTGGCCTGGCCGGCATTGCACCAGCCTTCGATCCGCATGGCCAGGCGCTTGATCTCGGCGTAGATCTGGTTATCTGCGCGCAGCGGCTTCAGCTGTTCGATGAGCAGCGCGCACAGGATGGAAAAGAATGTCATGCACGGTCCTTTGTCGTTGTTGCCTTACTTCATTGCCCGCTACGATAGCGCAGAGACCGGCGAGAGTCCATTCCCCATCAGGCGCGTAACAAATGAAACAGATTGCGCAGCATACCCGCCGTCGCGCCCCAGATGAAGAAGCGTTCGTACGGCATCGCATAAAAACTGCGCCGGCCGCCGCCGTCGGGCAGCTCGAACGACATCCGCTGATGGTTCATGCCGTCCATCAGGAATTGCAGGGGCACTTCAAAAATGGCGGCCACTTCGTTCGATTCGGCCACCAGGTCGAACGGCGGCGTGACGAGGCCCACCACGGGCGTGACGATGTAGGCGGAGGCGGTGACATGGTCGGGCAGCACGCCCACGATCTCCACGTGGCGGCGCGCGAGGCCGATCTCTTCCTCCGATTCGCGCAGGGCCGTCTCGATGGGCGAGGAATCGCCCTCGTCTGTGCGGCCGCCGGGAAAGCTGACCTGGCCCGCGTGGTTGGTCAGGTGTTCGGTGCGCTGGGTCAACAACACCGTCAGGCCGTCGGGCCGGCGCACGATGGGTATCAGCACGGCCGCGCGCCGCAGCGTCGGGAAGCGCAGGCGCAAGTCCTCGGGCAATTCCGGCGCCCACAGCGGCGGATGGGCGAGGCGTTCGCGCAGCCAGGCGACGTCCATGCGTTCGGCCGCCAGGGCAGGCTCGCCGGCGATCGCGTCGACGGGCAGACGCTTGGGATCGATATGCAGTGTTGCCAAGGCTTTCTCCAAAAAGAAAAGGCATCCAAATGGATGCCTTTTCCTCACCACAGACGCTATTACTTCGCAGCAGTCGTAGCGGCTTTGCGGGTCGGCAGTTTCTCTTTGATACGTGCCGATTTGCCCGAACGCTCGCGCAGGTAGTACAGCTTCGCACGACGCACGTCACCACGACGCTTCACTTCGATCGAAGCGATCAGCGGCGAGTACAGCTGGAACGTACGCTCCACGCCTTCGCCCGACGAGATCTTGCGAACGATGAAGTTCGAGTTCAGGCCGCGGTTACGACGCGAAATCACGACGCCTTCGTATGCCTGGGCGCGCTTGCGGTTGCCTTCGACGACGTTGACGCTGACGATAACGGTATCGCCTGGTGCGAAATCAGGGATGTTGCGGCCGAGGCGCGCAATCTCTTCTTGCTCGAGTTGCTGGATCAGATCCATTTGTAGACTCCTTATACCATCTTGCCGGCGCGTTCGGTGCCCGGTAGAGGATGGGGTTAAACACGGGGGTACCCGATATGGTTACCCGCCTTTATTCCACGACCTTTTTCAAAGTCGCGAGAAACTGCTCGTCGGCCTTCGTCAGCAGACCGGCGCTGCGCGCCTTGTCCAGCAGATCCGGCCGTTTCTTCGCGGTCGCCTCCAGCATACGCTGGCGGCGCCACTTCATGATCTCGGCGTGGTTGCCGCCCATCAGCACGGGCGGCACGGCCTCGCCTTCGTAGACTTCCGGACGCGTGTAATGCGGCGAATCCAGCAGGCCGTTCACAAAACTGTCTTCGACCGCCGATGCATCGTCACCCAGCACACCGGGCAGGTGCCGCACCACGGCATCCATCAGTGCCATCGCCGGCAATTCGCCGCCGGACAGCACGAAATCGCCGAGCGAGATTTCCTCATCGACGACACGGTCCAGCAGGCGCTGGTCGACCGCCTCATAGCGTCCGCACAACACCACGAGGCCGGACTCGTTCTTCAGACCCATCACGCGTTCGTGCGTCAACGGCTTGCCTTGCGGCGACATGAACACGACGCGCGGCGCCGGGAGGCCCATATCGACCTGGCGCTGCTTCGCCGCGCTGATCGTCGCTTCGAGCGGTTTGGCCAGCATCACCATGCCGGGACCGCCGCCATACGGGCGATCGTCCACGGTGCGGTGGCGATCTTGCGTGAAATCGCGCGGATTCCAGATCGCCAGGTTCCACAAACCCTGCTCGTGCGCGCGCCGGGTCACGCCCGACTGCGTCAATGCGGCAAACATTTCGGGAAACAAGCTCACGACGTCAAACTGCATCGGGACCTCGCTTCAGGTGGACGGGATCAATAATCCAGGCCCCAGTCCAGGGTAATCAGCCTGGCTTGCAGGTCGACCGTCTTGACGTACTGGTCCACGAACGGCACCAGCCGCTCCGGCGCCTTGGCATCGGGAGCGGCGCTCGGATCGGACTCGGGCGCGATGCGCAGAATGGACTGCGCACCATTGTGCATCATATCGGTGACCTTGCCGAGCGCTTCGCCCTGCAGGTTGACCGTATCCAAGCCGATCAGGTCGGTCCAGTAATACTCGTCTTCCGGAAGCTCCGGAAAATCCGCCCGCGACACCTGGACCGCGGCACCCTTGAGCGCCTCGGCCATTTCACGGTCGGTGACGTCGGCCAGCGTAGCCGTCACGTCGCCGCTGTGATACTTGGCATTCCGCACTTTGACGGCCTGCAGCGACGGCTTGTCGAGCCACCAGGTCTTGACGTTCAGCAGCGCATCCGCATCCATCGAGTGCGGCGTGACGCGCACGCCGCCACGGAGCCCATAGGCGCCGGCAATGTAGCCAACCTGGATCAGGTCGTCAGGCACTTGCGTCCCGGCTTGCGCCGGGGTCGATGCCGAATGTGTTGCCGAATCGGTCAAACCGTACAACCTTGAATTAGGCTGCAGCCTTTTGCGACGAGATCAGGCGGGCAACGGTCGGCGACAGTTGTGCGCCAACGCCTTGCCAGTACGACAGGCGATCTGCGGTGATGTTCAGGCCGACTTCCTTGCCCGACGCCATCGGGTTGTAGTAACCGATGCGCTCGATGAAACGGCCGTCGCGGCGATTGCGCGAGTCGGTTGCAACGATGTTGTAGAACGGGCGCTTTTTGGCACCACCACGAGCTAAACGAATAACGACCATAATATTTCCAAAAGTGTGCTGGACGGAGAAAGCCGACGATTATAGCGCGCTGCACCGTGCATCAGCAAGCGTTTATATAATGGAACGTCAAAAACCTGCCGCGGGTTCGCGACGGTTTTTGAGGTTCCGTTAAACAACCAAGAACGCTGGGCGCGCAGTCCCGGCCGAATCCAAGATTATCGCCTATTTTGCGATGCTCCGCCACTATACCGCCCTGCCGGCCTCGCGGGCGCCGCCTCGTGCTTAGGCGCGCGACCACGAAAGCGCGTGCGACGCATGCCGTTTTGGACGATACTGTTCGCTTTCCTTTCAACAATAACGCGATGCCGCAGCATAAGAACAAGACTTTCGCCACCGCCCTCGCCTTCCTGCTCGGCGGACTCGGCGCGCACCGTTTCTATCTCAAGGGCGGCGTCGACCGCATCGGCCTGCTGCACGTCTGCAGCGTCCCGGCCGCCGGCCTCGTGTACGGCATCGGACACGCGCCCAATCCGTTCTATGTGCTGCTGCCCCTCATCGTGTCCTGGATCGTCGGGTTCGTCGAAGCGCTCGTCTTCGGTCTCATGCCGGACGAGAAATGGGACGCCCGCTACAACGCCGGCTCCGGGCGCACATCGCATTCGCACTGGTTCGTGATCCTGCTGGTCGTGATTACGATGCTGGTGGGCACGACGGCACTCATCGCCGCCATCTCGCGCCTGTTCGACCTGCTCTACACGGGCGGCGCATACGGCTGACCGCGCGCCGCGCCGGCATCACAATCCGCTCGTATTCCAGTCATACCGGGGCACCTGCGTGGGCGGCGTGCCCGTCACGATCACGATTTCCCGGTGCGCGTCCAGCGTGATGGTGGACGGATCGACCGTGACGCGCGTGACCTTTTCCTTGTCGACGATGTAATAGGTCGGCTTGCCCGGCAGGCCGGCCACCGCCGCCGCGCTTAACGGCTGCCCCCACAACGCGAAGAACTGGCCCAGCGTGAAGACCTTGGGCACGTCCGTCTCGACGTGCATGACGCCGGAGCCGTCGTGCGTGTGCATCTCGTACGCGCACCCGCTGCCGCGGCCGATCGACTCCGGCAATGCGAGCCGCACGCCATCCTGGTAGACCGAGAGTAGCGCGTGGATGTGGTAGTTCTCGTTCTTCGCGCAGCCGACGCCGTCGACGACGGCTGTCCCCGAGTGGCTCCATGCGGGCCAGTGCGGCCGGCTGAAAGTCACCGTGGCTGAAATCTCGGTATAGGTGGGTGCCAGCACGATGTCCGGCGGCGGCGCGGGATCGGTGGGTGGCGGCGGCGCCGGCGTGGGTACCGGCGCCGGCGTCGGGGCCGGCGTTGGCGTGGGGCTCGGGCTCGGCGCCGCCGGCGGATCGGCGGCCGTCGTCGTGGAGGCGGGATCGCCGCCGCCCCCGCAGGCGGCGAGCGCACACAGTACCGCGCAGGCAGCGGTAATCGGTAACACCTTATCCGGCTTCATGGAAAACATGGGCGCTCCTTGGTTGGCCATGCACCGCGAAACACATCCGTGGGTGCGACCGATTGATTCTAGGAGCAGCCACTCCCCATTACGCATGACGGGCATCAAACGCGCGGCGCCGGTCGGCGGCACACAACAAATCGCCGGCCGAACGCCATCGTCGCGGCGCAGCGCCACAAAAAAGCGGCCCGCAGGCCGCTTTCGAAGGGTCCCGTGCGACCGTCAGAACTGGTCGACGTCCAGCGCCAGCACGCCCGCGCTGCCATCCACGATCGCGTGACGCAGGCCATCCGCCTGCGCCAGGATATGGTCGGCGAAGAAGCGCGCGGTGGCGATCTTGGCGCGGTAGAACGCCGCGTCGCCGGCGCCGCCCTCCAGCTTTTGGCGCGCGACCAGTGCCGCGCGCGCCATCTGCCAGCCGCCCAGCACGATGCCGGCCAGCTTCAGGTACAGGACACTGCCCGCGAACACGCCGCGCACGTCGGATTTCGCATTCGCCACGACGTAGTCGACGACGGCTTCCAGCGCCGCGCTGCCGGCCGCCAGCTGCGCGCGGATCGCGGCCAGGTCGGCATCCTGCACCTCGCCCAGCTGCGCCTCGGTCGCACGGACTTGTGCCAGGATGGCCTTCGCCACGGCGCCGCCGTCGCGCACGGTCTTGCGGCCCACGAGGTCGTTGGCCTGGATCGCCGTCGTGCCTTCGTAGATCGTCAGGATCTTGGCGTCGCGGTAGTGCTGGGCGGCGCCCGTTTCTTCGATGAAGCCCATGCCGCCATGCACCTGCACGCCGTCGCGCGCGACGTTCTCGCTCATCTCCGTCGACCAGCCCTTGATCACCGGCACGAGGTATTCGTACGCGGCCAGGTTGGCCTTGCGGGTCGCTTCGTCCGGATGGCTGTGCGCCAGGTCGGACAGGCCGGCGCCGACGTAGGCGAGCGCGCGCGCCGCTTCCGTCTGGGCGCGCATCGACATCAGCATGCGGCGCACGTCCGGGTGCTGGATGATGGCGACAGGACCCGCGGAGCCTTCGACGGCGCGCGACTGGACGCGCTCCTTCGCGAACGCGACGGCCTGCTGGTAGGCGCGTTCGGCGAGGCCGATGCCCTGCATGCCGACGCCGAAGCGGGCCGCGTTCATCATGATGAACATGTATTCGAGGCCGCGGTTTTCTTCGCCGACGAGCGTGCCGATCGCGCCCCCATGGTCGCCGAACTGCAGCACTGCGGTCGGGCTCGCCTTGATGCCCAGTTTGTGCTCGATCGAGACGCAGTGCACGTCATTGCGTTCGCCCAGCGAGCCGTCGTCGCCCACCATGAACTTCGGCACGATGAACAGCGAGATCCCCTTCACGCCCGCGGGCGCATCCGGCGTGCGCGCCAGCACCAGGTGGATGATGTTCTCCGCCATGTCGTGCTCGCCGTAGGTGATGAAGATCTTGGTGCCGAAGATCCTGTACGTGCCGTCGCCCTGCGGCACGGCGCGCGTGCGCACGGCGGCGAGGTCGGAACCGGCCTGCGGCTCCGTCAGGTTCATCGTGCCGGTCCATTTGCCGCTGATCAGCGGCTCGATGAAGCGCGTCTTCTGTTCGTCGGTGCCGGCGGTCAGCAGCGCCTCGATGGCGCCGTCGGTCAGGAGGCCAACGAGGGCGAACGCGATGTTCGCGCTATTCAGCATTTCGATGCATGGCGTGGCGACGAGCTTGGGCAAGCCCTGGCCGCCGAATTCGGCCGGATGCTGCACGCCCTGCCAGCCGGCGTCCGCGAAGCTCCTGAACGCTTCCTTGAAGCCCTTCGACGTCGTGACCTGGCCGTCGTGCCAGTAGCTCGGCTCCTTGTCGCCGGGGTGGTTCAGCGGGGCGACGACGCCGCCGCAGAATTTCGCGTTTTCTTCCAGCACGGCTTCGACGGTGTCGGGCGTCGCATCTTCGCAGCCGGGCAACTGGTTGATCTCGGACAGGTTGGCCAGTTCGTTCATCACGAACAGCATGTCTTTCAGGGGGGCGTTGTAGGTCACCGCGGTCTCCTAGTTTTCTCGTTTACGTAAACGTCAACCGCCGGGCGCAAAAAAGGCGGGAACCCAAATAGTCTGCGCCGCCAGCAATGGCAAGCGCCGGTAGTACGCTACGGACCTGGGTTCCCGCCTGCGCGGGAACGACGTGTTTTTTGCTGGTGGTCATGCGTGCATGCCACCAGCGAGCGGGTCAGCCCAGTTCCTTGACCAGGGCCGGCACGACCTCGAACAGGTCGCCGACGATGCCGTAGTCGGCCACCGAGAAGATCGGCGCTTCAGGATCCTTGTTGATGGCGACGATGGTCTTCGAATCCTTCATGCCGGCCAGGTGCTGGATCGCGCCGGAGATACCGACGGCGATGTACAGCTGCGGCGCGACGATCTTGCCGGTCTGGCCGACCTGCCAGTCGTTCGGCACGTAGCCGGCGTCCACGGCGGCGCGCGACGCGCCCATGGCGGCGCCCAGCCTGTCGGCCAACGGCTCCAGGATCTTGAAGTTGTCGCCCGACCCCATGCCGCGGCCGCCCGAGACGACGACCTTGGCGCCGGTCAGTTCCGGACGGTCCGACTTGGCCACCTCGCGGCCCACGAAGCTCGACTTGCCCGAGTCCGCGACGGCGGCGACGGTCTCGATGGCGGCCGAACCACCTTCGGCGGCGGCGGCGTCGAAGCCGGTGCCGCGCACGGTGATGACCTTCACCTTGTCGGTCGACTGCACGGTGGCGATGGCGTTGCCGGCGTAGATCGGGCGCTCGAACGTATCGGGCGAGTCGACCTTGGTGATTTCCGAGATCTGCGCGACGTCCAGCTTGGCGGCCACGCGCGGCAGCACGTTCTTGCCGTGGGCGCTGGCCGGGGCCAGGATGTGCGAGTAGTTACCGGCGACGGCCAGGACCTGCTCGGCGACGTTCTCGGCGAGGCCGTCGGCGAACTGCGGCGCGTCGGCGACGAGCACTTTCGACACACCGGCAACCTTGGCGGCCGCTTCCGCGACGGCGCCGCAATTGCTGCCGGCGACGAGGATGTGGACGTCGCCGCCGCATTGTGCGGCCGCGGTGACGGTGTTCAGGGTGACAGCCTTCAGGTGGGCGTTGTCGTGTTCAGCAATGACGAGTGCGACCATGGTTATTCCTTAATTAGATGACTTTGGCTTCGGTGCGCAGCTTCGCAACCAGGGTCGCCACATCGGGCACTTTGACGCCGGCCGAACGCTTGGCCGGCTCGGCGACCTTGACGATCTTCAGGCGCGGCGTGACGTCGACGCCCAGGTCTTCCGGCTTGACGGTCGTCAGCGGCTTTTTCTTGGCCTTCATGATGTTCGGCAGCGTGACGTAGCGCGGCTCGTTCAGGCGCAGGTCGGTGGTGATGATCGCCGGCAGCGTCAACTGCACGGTTTCCAGGCCGCCGTCCACTTCGCGGGTCACGGTGACCTTGTCGTCTTCCAGCACGACCTTCGAGGCGAACGTCGCCTGCGGCCAGCCCAGCAGCGCGGCCAGCATCTGGCCGGTCTGGTTCGAATCGTCGTCGATCGCCTGCTTGCCCAGGATGATCAGTTGCGGCTGCTCTTCGACGGCCAGCGCCTTCAACACCTTGGCCACACCCAGCGGCTCGATCTCGGCACCGGTCTCGACCAGCACGCCGCGGTCGGCGCCGATCGCCATCGCGGTACGCAGGGTTTCCTGGGCCTGGGCCACGCCGCAGGTCACGGCGACGATCTCGGTGACCTTGCCGGCTTCCTTCAGGCGCGTGGCTTCTTCCACCGCGATCTCGTCGAACGGGTTCATCGACATTTTGACGTTGGCGATATCGACGCCACTGCCGTCGGACTTGACGCGGACCTTGACGTTGTAGTCAACCACGCGTTTGACGGGTACCAGGACTTTCATAGTGTGCCTTTGAAAAATGGGTGAAAGACTAAAAATGATCCGAATTATAAAAGCAAATGTCGTTCAGGTCAGAATTAAAGCACGATCGTGCGTTTTTCAGTTAGAGGAATCACCCTAATCGTGTTTCATTGTGTTATCGGATTCTCGGAGAAAAACGGCGGGAGCGCCGAATGGTTGTGTGCTGCCCCGCTCACGCTGACGGGGTGGCCTGCCCGGCGGGCCGGGTGGTTCGCGATGCGGGTAAGCGGTTACTTACGGCGGAGCCAGAACGTGAACTCGCCATTGATGTTCGTATGCGCCAGCAACGTGTTGCCGGTCTGCTTGGCGAACGCCTGGAAGTCGCGTACCGAACCGGTGTCGGTGGCGACGATGCGCAGCACGTCGCCGCTGGCGAGTTCGGCGAGGGCCTTCTTCGCCTTGAGGATCGGCAGCGGGCAATTCAAGCCACGCGCATCCAGGTCCTTCTGGACCTCGATGGTGCCGGTGTCGATTATGGTTTCGCTCATCGATTGCCTGCTAGTTGGTAGGGCATGGACCCGATAGTACTCCAATTACCCCATTATGACGCGCCGCACCAAAATTTGGTACCTATGTTGCGATGTAACAACGTCAATTACTTGACAGACGAGAATAGATGAGGCGGCAGCGACCGGATGAGAGGATGTAGGGTGATCGGCTTCGCCGACCACGCGCTCAACTGCAGCGATGTTGGTCCAGGTCAAATCATGAGCTGATTTGAACGCGTGGGCGGAATCCGCCCACGCTACCCGCCACGCATGCGCCGCCGGTTACAACAGTAACGCTGCATGACGCGAACATTCGCGTGGGCATGTGATTGATGCCATCGGCAGCAATCACCCCACCAGCGACGTCAAGCGGACACGCGCTCGCCGACCCAGCCGGCCACGCCGGCCAGCGCCTGCGGCAACCCCGCCGGGTCCGTACCTCCCGCCTGGGCCATGTCCGGACGCCCGCCGCCCTTGCCGCCGACCTGCTTGGCGACGAAGTTGACGAGATCGCCCGCCTTGACCTTGCCCGTGGCGTCGGCGGTGACGCCGGCGATCAGGCTGACCTTGCCCTCCAGCACAGACGCCAGCACGATGGCGGCCGTCCCGAGCTTGTCCTTGAGCTTGTCCATCGTTTCGCGCAGGCCGGCGACGTCGGCGCCTTCCATGGTTGCGGCCAGCACCTTGATGCCGTTCACGTCGATGGCTTTCGTCAGCAGCTCGTCGCCCTGGCCTGCCGCCAGTTTCGATTTCAGCGCCGCGATTTCCTTCTCCAGCGACTTGACCTGGTCCTGCACCTGGCCGATGCGGACCGGCAGTTCGTCCGGGCTCGTCTTCAGCACGCCGGCGGCTTCGTTCAGCTTGCGGTTGATCGATTGCACGAGAGCCAGTGCGCCCTCGCCCGTCACGGCTTCCACGCGACGGATGCCGGCGGCGACGCCCGATTCGGACACGATCTTGAACAGGCCGATGTCGCCCGTGCGGGTGACGTGCACGCCACCGCACAGCTCTTTCGACGAGCCGATGTCCAGCACGCGCACCGTGTCGCCGTATTTCTCGCCAAACAGGGCCATGGCGCCATGCTTGATCGCGTCATCCATCGACATGTGGTGCGCCACGGTCGCATGGTTCTGCAGGATCTCGGCATTGACGATCTGCTCGACCTTCGTGATTTCCTCGGCGGTCAGCGGGGCATTGTGGCTGAAGTCGAAGCGGGTCTTGTCCGGATCGACCAGCGAGCCCTTCTGCTGCACGTGGCCGCCCAGCACTTCGCGCAGCGCCTTGTGCATCAGGTGCGTCGCCGAGTGGTTGCGGATGGTGCGGGCGCGCTTGACTTCATCGACTTGCGCGTCGACCGCGTCGCCGACTTTCAGCGAGCCCGACTGCAGCACGCCGTGGTGGCCGAACACGTCCGCCTGGATCTTCAGCGTGTCTTCCACGTCGAACACGCCGCCCGGCGATTTCAGCAGGCCCTTGTCGCCCACCTGGCCACCGGATTCGGCGTAGAACGGGGTCGTGTCGAGCACGACGATGCCGTCCTGGCCGGCCCTCAATTCCTGCACCGGGGCGCCGGCCGTGTACAGCGCGACGACGCGGCTGTTGTGCACGAGCGCTTCGTAGCCGACGAAGGTCGTCTTTGCGCCCGAGTACTCGACGTTGGCGGCCATCTTGAACTTGCCGGCGGCGCGGGCGGTTTTCTTCTGCTGCTCCATGGCGGCATTAAAACCTGCCTCGTCCAGCTTGATGTTGCGCTCGCGGCAGATGTCCGCGGTCAGGTCCAGCGGGAAGCCGTAGGTGTCGTACAGGGTGAAGGCGGTGGCGCCGTCCAGGTTCTGCGGGTCCTTCGCGAGCTGCGCTTCCAGGATCTTCATGCCGTGCTCGAGGGTCTCGCCGAAGCGCTCTTCCTCTGCCTTCAGCACCTGCATCACGCGCTCTTTCGCCTCGTGCAGTTCCGGGTACGCCGCGCCCATCTCGATGTCCAGGTCGCCGACGAGCTTGTAGAAGAACGGCTTCGTCTGCCCCAGTTTGTGGCCGTGGCGCAGCGCGCGGCGGATGATGCGGCGCAAAACGTAGCCGTGGCCTTCGCTGCTCGGGATGATGCCGTCGACGATCATGAAGCTGGCCGCGCGGATATGGTCGGCGATCACTTTCAGCGAGTTGTTCGCGAGGTCGGTCGCGCCGGTTTCGCGGGCGGCGGCCTTGATCAGGTTCTGGAACAGGTCGATCTCGTAGTTCGAGTGCACGTGCTGCAGCACGGCGGCCAGGCGCTCCAGGCCCATGCCGGTGTCGATCGACGGCTTCGGCAGCGGGGTCAGCACGCCGGCCTCGTCGCGGTTGAACTGCATGAACACGAGGTTCCAGATCTCGATGAATCGGTCGCCGTCTTCTTCCTTTGAGCCCGGAGGGCCGCCCCAGATGTCCGCGCCGTGGTCGTAGAAGATTTCCGTGCACGGGCCGCATGGGCCGGTATCTGCCATCTGCCAGAAATTGTCCGATGCGTAGCGCGCGCCCTTGTTGTCGCCGATGCGGATAATCCGCTCCGTCGGCACGCCGATCTCGTTCGCCCAGATGCCGTAGGCTTCGTCGTCTTCGAAGTAGACGGTGATGGTCAGCTTTTCTGCCGGCAGGCTATACACCTTGGTCAGCAGTTCCCAGGCAAAGTGGATGGCGTCGCGCTTGAAATAGTCGCCGAAGCTGAAATTGCCCAGCATTTCGAAGAACGTGTGGTGGCGCGCGGTATAGCCGACGTTTTCCAGGTCGTTGTGCTTGCCGCCGGCGCGCACGCAGCGCTGCACGGTGGTGGCGCGCTTGTACGGACGCGTATCCAGGCCCAGGAACACGTCCTTGAACTGCACCATGCCGCTGTTGGTCAACAACATCGTCGGGTCGTTGCCCGGCACGAGCGGGCTGGAGCGGACGATCGTGTGGCCTTTGGACTCAAAGAACTTGAGAAACTTTTCGCGAATTTCGGTGGATTTCATGTCGTAGGGGCGGATTTAGGCAGCTTGCTATATAAAGAAAATCGATTATAGCGTAGCTAATGGCCCTGAATAGTTTTCGCAAGGTTGGCTGTTGCAGGATCGATAACGACTGCACGCCGCGGATATGCGTCGTGGGCTCGGGGAGCCCACCCTACGCCACGAAGGGCATTTGTTGGGGTGCGCACCCACCAGACGCCCATCAGCATTCGTAGGGTGCCCCGTCCCCACGCGACGCCGATCAGCGCAGCAGCGCCAGCACCGCCCGCGGCTCCCCATTGGCCTGCGTGAGCATGGCCGACGCCGCCTGCTGCAGGATCTGGACGCGCGTCAGCCGGACCGTGTCGCCGGCATAATCGACGTCCTGGATGCGCCCGCGCGCCGCTTCCAGGTTCATCGATGCCGTCTGGTTATTGCTGGCCACGACGTCCATGCGGTTGCTGTAGGCGCCCACCTGCACGCGCTGGTCGCTGACGAAGGCGAGCGCGTCGTCGATGTGCAGCAGCGCCACCGCCGTGTTGTGCATGTCCAGGTCGCCGAGCCCCAGCGCGCTCGCGTTCACGGCCGCGAACTGCATGTCGATCAGGTCGCTGGCGTCGGCCCCCGCCTGGATCTGCACGCGACGCATGGACGGCGCAGCGGTGCCGATGTCCGGATACTCGACCTTGAAGTTGCGCAGCGGCCGGTCCGGCGTGCCGAAGCCGGCCTCGGCGACGACGCCCTGCGCGTCGCGCGACGGTCCGCCGTCCGCGTCGAGGCCGCCGATGGCGCCCGTGTCGGCATTCGTCAGGTTCATCGTGTCCGTGATGAAGCCGGCGCCGTGCGCGGAAAAGTCCGCCATGAAATCGCTCGTATCCTGGTACTGCCCGCCGGTGACGGCCTTAAGGGCAGTGTCCAGGTCGGCCGTGCGGTGGGCGCTCAGGTAGGTCATCAGGCCCTTCATGCCGCCGTCGACGCCCATGCTTTTCAACCTGTCGTGCAGGTAGCGCGACGCGACGTAGCCGCCTTCATAGGTAAAGCCACCGCCCGCGATCGTCCCGACGATGTCGTCCGCCGTCTGGCCGCCGGCCAGCGCGCCGGCAACGCGCTCGTCCGCGCCCTGGATCAGCTCGGCCGTGCCTTCCGTGAACCATTGCGGGAAATTGAAACTGGTCGAGCGCAGCATGATCGCGTGCACCATCTCGTGCGCAATGACGCGGTCATCGTACAGCGGCCCCGAGCCGCCGTCCGGCGTCGTGATGTTGCTGAAATCGGCCATGTCGATGTTCAGCGTGACGTCGCTGTCCGCCGCCGTCGAGCCCGAGACGGACGCGAGCACACCGCCCTGCCCGTCCGTCGTGTCGAGGTTGATCTTGAGCGTCGCGCCGTCGGCTTGCAAGCCATAGTACTGCTGGACCATGTCTTCGGCGGAGCTCAGCCAGCCGGCCCTGAGGCTGTCCAGCACCGCACGTTTGTTCTTGTCCTCATGCGCGTTCCCGTTGTCCTGAGAAAAGATCGTCTGGCCATTGAACGTGGCGCCATTGCCAGTCTGCGTGATGTGACTGAGGATCTGGTCCGCTTCGGCCTGCAGGGTGTTGCGGTCGCGGTCCGTGTACGACCCGTTGCCGGACGCCACGGCCAGTTCGCGCAGGCGCTGCAGGCTGTCGGTGATGGTCGACAAGGTGCTGTCCGCCACCTGCAGCATCGACGTGGCGTCGTTGATGCTGCGCATGGCCTGGCTCATCCCGGTCAGCTGCGACGTCATGCGTGACGCCAGCGCCTGGCCGGCCGGATCGTCCGAGGCGCCGCCGATACGTGCGCCCGAACTCAGGCGCGCGATGAGGCGGTTCGCGTCGTTCGTATGGTCGGCGAGCTTGCGCTGGGCGTTCAGTGACAGTGAATTGTTGTTGATCGATAGAGACATAAGGGCCGTGACCGGTAGCCGAATGTCATTAACGACAAGACGTTACAATTCTTGAGAGAACGATCCGGTTTAATTGAAAGCAGGACCGATGAGGTCGATCCGGTCCGTGCACAGCCCATCGACGCCCCAGCCGAACAGCGCGCGCGCACGGGCCGGCGTATTGACGGTGTAGCAGAACAGGCCCAAACCGGCCCCCTTCACCGCGGCGGCCTGGGCGGCCGTCAGCCGCCTGTGGTCGGTGTGGATGGCGACCACGTCCAGCGCCCGCGCACGGCGCTCCCAGTCGCGCGGGAGCGACGCCGTCAGCCACCCACGCGGCACGGCCGGCGCAGCGTGCCGGGCCGCCTCCAGCGCCGCCTCGCTGAACGAGGACAGCAGCGGCGCCCGCTCCACACGGCCGGCGGCGAGTTCGTCGGCGAACAGGGCCGCCGCCATACGCGCGACCACGGTGCCGGTCTGCGCGTCGTGGCCGGGCACGGGCTTGATCTCGATGTTCATCCACACGCCGTGCGCCTTGCAATACTGCGCGAACTCGGCGAACAGCGGCACCGGCTCGCCCGCGAATTCGGGTGCGAACCAGGCGCCCGCATCGCGCGCGGCGAGGTCGAGCGCGTCGATCGCCGCCACCGAGCCCGACCCGGCCACCGTGCGGCCCAGTTCGGGATCGTGCAGCACGACGGGGACGCCGTCCTGCGCCAGCATGACGTCGAATTCGATGGCGCGGAAACCCGCTTCCATGCCGCGGCGCAGGCCGGCCAGCGTGTTTTCGGGCGCCAGCGTGCCGCCGCCGCGGTGCGCCAGGATCTTCGGGTAAGGCCACATGATGACTCCTCGTGAACGGTGCTCAGGCCAGCGCGCGCGCCAGGGCGCAGAATCCGGCGAGATTCGCGCCGACAGTCAGCCAGAACAAGTGCCGGAACGGCATTTTGACGGTCTTGTGGCGCAGCCATTGTTGCGCCAGCAAGGCGCCGGGCCAGCCGCACGCCAGGCCCAGCAGCAGCAAATTCCGCTCGGCCGTGCGCCGCCCGCCGCGCCGGGCGGCCGCCTTGTCGCGCGCATACAGCGCGAAGCAGGCGGCGCTGGCCAGCACGTACGCCAGCCCCACCGCGGACGGCAGGCCCAGCGCCAGGGCGGCATAGGCGTACAGGGCAAGGAACAGCAGCAGCGGCGCGTAGGTCATGCCCTCAGCTTACGACATGAGTGTCCACCAAGCAATGCCCGCGCCACGCCATTCCGGTCCGTCGGTTAGCGACCGTACGGAGCGATCCCGCGCGAACGCCTACCCTTGCCCTTCGACGTCAACGCGGGAGAACATCATGAGCTTTGATTTGGGCAATCTGTTGCAGCAATACCTGGGCGGTGCCAATCCGAACGTCAACCCGGCGCAGGCCGAGAACGATTTCGACAGTGTGGCCCAGAACGTGCCGCGCGCGACCGTCGCGCAGGGCGTGACCCAGGCGCTGCGCTCCGACCAGACGCCGCCGTTCGGGCAGATGGTCAGCCAGCTATTCAGCAACAGCAATCCCGACCAGCGCGCCGGCATGCTGAACCATCTGCTGGCCAGCGTGGGACCGTCCGTGCTGTCGTCCGTGGCGGGCGGCGCGCTGGGCAACCTGCTGGGCGGCGGCCAGGCCCGCGTGTCGCCGGAACAGGCGAACCAGGTGTCGCCGGACCAGGTGCAGGAACTGGCGTCCAAGGCCGAACAGCAGAATCCCGGCATCGTCGACCGCATGGGCGACTTTTATGCCGAACACCCGACCCTGCTCAAGGCCATCGGCGGCGCGGCGCTGGCGATCGCGCTCGGCCATATGGCGCAGGGCATGCAGCAGCGCCATTGAGCGCATCCATCCATCACCGAAAAGGACTCGCTATGGGTATCCTGAGCAATATCTTCCACAAGATCTTCCCGTCCTCGCACCCCGCCGCGCAATCCGGCGGACAGGCCGACCCGGGCTCCCAGCAACGCGCGCCGCAGCCGACGCAACAGCCCGCGCAGCAACCGGCCCCGCAATCCGCGCAACAGCCGCAGGCGGCGCCGGCACCGGCGGCGATGCAGCAGGTCGACGTGGAAGCCGTCCTCAACAACATGCAGCAGCAGTCCGGCCAGCAACTGAACTGGCGCACGTCGATCGTCGACCTGCTCAAGCTGCTCGGCCTCGATTCCAGCCTGCAGTCGCGCAAGGAACTGGCCGCCGAGCTGCACTACACGGGCGATACCAACGACTCGGCCAGCATGAACATCTGGCTGCACCGCCAGGTCATGAACAAGCTGGCGGCCAACGGCGGCAAGGTGCCGGCCGACCTGAAGGACTAATCCGCCAGGCTGACGTTGGCCGGCGTGCCGCACGAAAAGCAATAGCGCGTGAAAGCGTTCTTGCGCGACGTGCACGCCGGGCAGCGGTCGAACAGGCCGATGCCGCAGTGCGGGCAATGGGCGAGGTGTTCGTCCTTGTAATTCGTCGCGCGCTCGCACGACGGGCATACGTTCTTGGCGATGCGCGCCATCGCCACGTCGTAACGCATCGTCGTGCGGCGCTGCGCGTCCGGCATGGCTTCGGCGGCCCGCTGGCGTTCCAGCCACGCGTGCAGCCAGCGGATCGCGTAGCGGCCGGCGACGACCGTCACGACGATGCCCACGCCATAGCGCACATAGCCGCCATAGCTGGGCAAGTACGGCACCAGCTCGACGAAAAACGCGAACAGCGCGAAAAAGATGAAGCCCCACGTGAACGGCCAGTACGTGCCGTTGCGCTTGTATTTGAACAGCGCGCCCGCCGCCAGCAGCAGCGGCAGGGTCACGCCGAGGCGGATCAGGAAGACTTTGCGCTCGGCCCGTTTCTCCGCTTCATACGCGGCCTGGCGTGCCGGTTCCAGCAACGCCTCGTAGGCGTCACCGTCTTTCTGCTGGGCCTGCTTGGCGTCGAGTTCGACCTGCTCCTGGGATTGGACTGCGGCGAGCGCGGCGCGTTCCGCCGCCACGAGTTTATCCAGCTCACGGTTGCGCGCGATCAGTTCAGTGTCCTGGTCGGGGCGCGCCGTCGCGTGGCGCGTCGCGATCCAGTTCTCGAAGGCGTCGCGCGCGCTCTTCGTGTTGGCCTGCGCCACGCGATGTTGCTGCTGGGCCTGCTCCAGCGCGGCGTCCGCCTTCTCGCGCGTGTCCTGCGCCTGCCGGACCGCGGCCTGCAGCGGCCCGGCCTTGGCCGGATCGAGAAATTGTTCGGGAGGCGGCACGGGCTCCAGGTACATCACGTTGTCGACGACCTGGTTGCCGAGCCCGATCAAAAAGCCGGCGAAGACGAACGCGACGATCCACAGCGCCCGGCGCATCCATTGCTCGGTCCAACGCAAACCCTTGTTCATGGTGCCGCTCCTCCATCGATGACGAAACCCGCAGCTTGCCATCAATACATGGAGCGGACCATAAGAAAGCGCAAAGCCATCGCCTTGCGCTACCTCACGTCGCGTCTGTCGCTACCCGCAGCGGATCAGAAGTAAGACAAACCGAGGGCCTTGCGCACCTCGTCCGTCGTGCGCGCCGCCACCTCGCGCGCCTTCATCGTGCCTTCCTTGAGGATCTGCATGACCTGGCCCTTGTCCTTGGCCAGTTCCTCGCGGCGGGCGCGGATCGGCGCCAGCATGTCTTGCAGGATGCCTTCCAGGCGTTTCTTGACGATGGAATCGCCCAGGCCGCCGCGCTGGTAATGCGCCTTCATCTCGGCGAGGCCGTCCTTGTCGGTATCGAAGGCGTCCAGGTAGAGGAAGGCGACGTTGCCTTCCAGGTGGCCGGGGTCCGAGACCTTCAGGTGCAGCGGGTCGGTGTAGACCATCTTGACGGCGGCGCGGATCTCGTCGGCGGACGCGCCCAGGTTGATGGTGTTGCCCAGCGACTTGCTCATCTTGGCCTTGCCGTCGATACCCGGCAGGCGGCCGACTTCCGGCACGATCGCCTTGCACTCGACGAGGATGTCGCGGCCGGCGTTGCGGTTGAACTTGCGCACGATCTCGTTGCACTGCTCGATCATCGGGATCTGGTCCTCGCCCACCGGCACGATGGTGGCCTTGAACGCGCTGATGTCGGCGGCCTGGCTCGCCGGGTAGGTGAGGAAGCCGGCCGGGATGTCGCGCTCGAAGCCGCGCAGCATGATTTCCTGCTTGACGGTCGGGTTGCGCTCGAGGCGCGCGACGGTCACGAGGTTCAGGTAATAGAAGGTCAGCTCGGCCAGTTCCGGGATCTGCGACTGGATCAGGATGGTCGACTTGGCCGGGTCGATCCCCACGGCAAGGTAATCGAGCGCCACCTCGATCACGTTCCGGTGTACCTTACCAATATCATCCATATTGTCCGTGAGCGCCTGGGCGTCCGCGAGCATGATGAACTGGCGATATTGGTCCTGGTAAGTGACGCGATTGCGCAGGCTGCCGACGAAGTGGCCGAGGTGCAGCGGCCCGGTGGGCCGGTCGCCAGTGAGGATGATGGGCGTGGTAGCGGTAGGGGTTTGCAGACTCATCGAGTTGTCCTTGGGTGGTTGACCGCCCTGCCTCGATCCTGCCGCGCCAACAAAAACGCCACCTTGGAATCGAGGCGGCGTTTCGGAATACCTATCCAATTCACTGGCCGCGCGCAATCAGCGGCGCCACCAGGTGAGAACAGGATGTGGATACGAAAAATTCATGGATGGCATGGTTGCAGGTTGACGCGCCGCTGTCAACCGCCACCGCTCGAAAGCCAAAACGCTTCCCCGACTTTTTTGCCAGATCGGGACCGTGCTGGATTTTTTGTTGCAATAAAACTAACAAACTGGTGATTTATGAATTCCACGAAGAGCACGAACAGCCACGCCCGCCCCCTCGAACTCTGGGGCGGCCTCGAATGCACCGTCAACCGCGTCCGCGACGACTACTTTCATCAGCTCGACCGTAACGGCCACGCCAGCAGGCCGGACGACATCGCCCGCTTCGCTTCCCTCGGCATCCGCGCCATCCGCTATCCCGTGCTGTGGGAGCGCACGGCGCCGGACGGCATCGAGCATGCCGACTGGACCTGGTCGGACGAACGCCTGAACGGCCTGCGCGACCACGGCATCACGCCGATCGCCGGCCTGATCCACCACGGCAGCGGTCCGCGCCACACGAGCCTCGTCGACCCCGCCTTCGCCGAACAACTGGCGGCGTATGCGGGCGCCGTCGCCGCGCGCTATCCGTGGATCGAGTACTACACGCCCGTCAACGAACCGTGCACGACGGCACGCTTCGCCGGCCTGTACGGCGTGTGGTATCCGCACGGCCGCGACGACCGCACGTTCGTGCAGGCGCTGCTGAACCAGTGCCGCGCCGTCGTGCTCGCCATGCGCGCGATCCGCGCCGTGAATCCGGATGCGAAGCTCGTGCAGACGGACGACCTCGGCAAGACCTACAGCACGCCCGAGATGGCCAAGGTGGCCGAGTTCTACAACGAGCGCCGCTGGCTCGCGTGGGACCTGCTGTGCGGCATGGTCGGCCCGGAACATCCGCTGTGGTCCTACCTGACGAAGACCGGCATCCCGGCCGCCGAATTCCTGTGGTTCCGCGAGAATACCTGCCCGCCGGACGTCATCGGCGTCAATTACTATGTCACGAGCGAACGCTGGCTCGATCACCGTCCCGACCGCTATCCGGCGCACCACCGCGGCACGGCCGACGGCATCCCCTGCGCCGACATCGAAGCGTCGCGCTCGCTCGCGACGCCGACCGCCGGCATCGCCCCGCTGCTGCACGAGATCTGGGACCGGTACCGCATCCCGCTGGCCGTCACCGAAGCCCACATCGACGCCAACCGCGAAGACCAGTTGCGCTGGCTGCTGGAAATCTGGGAAGCGGGCAAGGAAGTGCGCGCGAACGGCGTCGACCTGCGCGCGGTGACCGTGTGGTCGCTGCTCGGCTCGTTCGACTGGAACAGCCTCGTCACCCGCAACAACGGCTATTACGAACCGGGCCCGTTCGACGTGCGCGCGCCCGCGCCGCGCCCGACCGCCGTGGCGCGCATGATGCGCGAACTGTCGGCCGGCACGCCGCTGTCGCATCCGGTGCTGCGCGGCCAGGGCTGGTGGCGCCGTCCCGGCCGCTGGCTGTGCCAGCCGGTGGCGACGCCGGACGCCCTCACGTCGATCACGGCCGACGGCCACACGCTCGTCGGCAAGGACGCCGCGCCGGTCCTGATCACGGGCGCGACCGGCACGCTGGGCCGCGCCTTCGCCCGCATCTGCCGCAAGCGCAACCTGGCGTACCGCCTGCTGTCGCGCCAGGACATGGACATCACCGACCCCGATTCCGTCGAACGCGCGCTGGCGCGCCATCGTCCGTGGGCGGTGGTCAACACGGCCGGCTACGTGCGCGTGGACGAGGCCGAGCGCGATGCCGAGCGCTGCTTCCGCGAGAACGCGATCGGCCCGGCAATCCTCGCCGCCGCGTGCGCCCGCCACGGCGTGCACCTGACGACGTTCTCCAGCGATCTCGTGTTCGACGGCGCCCTCGACCGGCCGTATATCGAAACCGATACCGTCGCCCCGCTCAACGTCTACGGCCGCAGCAAGGCCGAGGCCGAGCTGCGCGTGCAGGACAAGCACCCGGGCGCCCTCGTCGTGCGCACGAGCGCCTTCTTCGGCCCGTGGGACAAGTACAACTTCGTCACCCTGGCGCTGGGCGCGCTGGAACGGGGCGAACCGTTCCGCGCCGCGCACGACATGGCCGTGTCGCCGACGTACGTGCCGGACCTCGTGCACGCCTGCCTCGACCTCGCGATCGACGGCGAATCCGGCGTCTGGCACCTGGCCAACGTGGGCACGCTGACCTGGGTCGAGCTGGCCGAACGCGCCGCGACGCGGGCCGGCGTGGACGCAAGCCGGCTGGAAGCCGTATCGACCGAATCGATCGGCTTCGCCGCGGCGCGGCCGCGCTACACCGGCATGCACAGCGAGCGCGGGATCCTGTTGCCGGGACTGGACCACGCGCTGTCCCGCTACCTCGAGCTGCGCAACGAGACCGACCAGGAGGAGTTGATCCTCACGGCGTAGGGTGGGCTCCCCGAGCCCACGCGTTAAAATTGGCGGGCCCCCCGTCCAATAAAGGCCTCACGTGCAAGAGCAACACGCCTTCCCCTTCCTGCGCGAAATCCTGCTGTTCCTCGCCCTCGCCGGCATCCTGATCCCGCTGCTGCAACGCCTGCGCATCAACCAGGTGCTGGGCTTCCTCGCCGTCGGCGCCCTCCTCGGACCGTTCGGCCTCGGACGCATGGCGCAGGACGTGCACCTGCTCGGCCTGCTCACGTTTCCCAACAACGCGAACGTGGCGATGCTGGCCGAGCTGGGCGTGCTGTTCCTGATGTTCATGATCGGCCTCGAACTGTCCGCCGCGCGCCTGTGGGCCATGCGGCGCTGGGTGTTCGGCACCGGCAGCGCGCAGGTGCTGCTGTGCGCCGCGCTGATCGGCGGCGCGACGTATGCCCTGATCGACCGCAGGCTCGACACGGCACTCGTGCTGGGCCTCGTGCTGTCGCTGTCGTCGACGGCCGTCGTGATGCAGCTGCTGGCCGAGAGCCAACGCACCGCGAGTCGCGTCGGCCAGGCCGCGTTCGCCGTGCTGATGCTGCAGGACCTTGCGGTCGTCCCGATCCTGATACTGGTCAAGGCGCTCGGCAAAGGCGGCGCCGGGGCGGACACGAACGTGGCGCTGATCGCCCTCCTCGCGATGGCCAAGGCGGCCGGCGCCATCGCGGTGATCTACCTGATCGGCGGCAAGGTCGTGCACCCACTGTTCCGCGCCTTCGCGCGGCATCGCCAGCCGGACGTGTTCATGGCGCTGATCCTGTTGTCGACGTTCGGCATCGCCGCGCTGTCGCACCTGGCCGGCCTGTCGATGGCGCTGGGCGCGCTGATCGCCGGCGTGCTGCTGGCGGAGACGGAATTCAAGCACGAGGTCGAGCTGATGGTCGAACCGTTCAAGGGCCTGCTCATGGGGCTGTTCTTCATGACGGTCGGGATGGGCATGGACCCGCTGCAGATCGTGCAGGCGCCGCTGTGGCTCGCCTGCGCGGTGCTCGGGCTCGTGCTGCTCAAGGGCGTCGTCATCGCGCCGCTGCTGCGGCTCGGCGGCCTGCCGTGGGGCCGCGCGCTCGAAGGCGGCCTGCTGCTGGGCCAGGGCGGCGAATTCGCGTTCATCGTCATCGGCGACGCGATCGCGGCGCAGCTGCTGGACGGCGCGCTCGGCGCGCGCGTGATGCTGGCCGTCGGCCTGTCGCTGTTCATCACGCCGCTGCTGGCGCGGATCGGCCACGCGATCGGCGAGCGCTCGGCCGCGCACGCGCATGCCGAACAGGCGCACCGGGACGACAACGAACTGGAACAAGCGCGGGGCCGCGTGATCATCGCCGGCTTCGGGCGCGTCGGGCAGCAGCTGGCCAAGCTGCTGGCGGCGCAGAACATCCCGTACGTCGCGTTCGAGAACGATGCGAAGATGGTCTCGCGCCTGCACGCGGACGGGGTGCCCGTCTACTTCGGCAACGCGGCGCGGCCGGAGCTGCTGCGCCGCGTGCACGCCGACGAAGCGCCCGCGATCGTGCTGACGATGGACCATCCCCCATCGGCGCTGCAGGCCGTGCGCGGCATCCGGCGCGAATTCCCGCACGTGCAGCTGTACGCGCGCTCGCGCGACGAAAAACATGCGCGCGCCCTCAAGCAGGCCGGCGCCAACGTCGTCGTGCCCGAGACATTGGAGGCGAGCCTGCAGTTGTCGGCCTTCGTGCTCGAAGGGATGGGACTGGACGAGCGCGTCGTCGACGACATCGTCGACCGCGAGCGCGACCAGTTCGCCGCGGCGCTCGACGACGCCCGCACGCGGGAGCGGGACGAGCGCGACGTATAATCCGCGCCGAGAACAACTCATCCATCGGAGACAGAATGGCATCCATTCCGAACGGACCGCACAACGGTCCGGATCATCGACTGCAAGGCGCGCTGGGCCACATCCGCGTGCTCGACCTGTCGCGCGTGCTGGCGGGCCCGTGGTGCTCGCAGAACCTGGCCGACCTCGGCGCCGACGTCATCAAGATCGAGCGGCCCGGCGCCGGCGACGACACGCGCGCCTGGGGCCCGCCGTATGCCCCGGACGCGTCCGGCCAGCCGACCACCGAAGCGGCCTATTACCTGTCCGCGAACCGCGGCAAGCGCTCGCTCACGGTCGACATCGCAGCAGAGCAAGGCCAGGCGCTGCTGCGCGAGCTGGTGCGCCATTGCGACGTCGTGCTGGAAAACTTCAAGGTCGGCCACCTGAAACGCTACGGCCTCGATTACGCCACGCTGAAGGCCATCAAGCCGGACCTCGTCTACTGCTCGATCACGGGCTTCGGCCAGGACGGGCCGTACGCGCACCGCGCCGGCTACGATTTCCTCATCCAGGGCATGGGCGGGCTGATGTCCGTCACGGGCGAGCGCGACGACCTGCCGGGCGGCGGGCCGCAAAAAGTCGGCGTGGCGCTGACCGACCTGATGACGGGCATGTACGCGACCGTCGCCGTGCTCGCGGCCCTCACGCACCGCGACCGCACGGGCGAAGGCCAGCACATCGACATGGCGCTTCTCGACACGCAGGTCGCGATGCTCGCGAACGTCGGCAGCAATTACCTGAACAGCGGCAAGCGGCCCAGGCGCTGGGGCAATGCGCACGCCAACATCGTGCCGTACCAGACGTTCGCGTGCAGCGACGGCCACATCATCGTCGCCGCCGGCAACGACGGCCAGTACCAGAAATTCGTCGAAGCGGGCGGTCGTCCGGAACTGGCGCGCGACCCGCGCTTCGCCACCAATCCGCTGCGCGTGCAGAACCGCGACGTGCTCGTGCCGCTGCTGGCCGACATGGTGCGCCGGCAGCCCCGCGACGCGTGGATCGCGATGCTGGAAGCCGTGGGCGTGCCGTGCGGTCCGATCAACGACCTGGACGAGGTGTTCGCCAACGACCAGGTGCGCGCACGCGGCATGGAGATCGCGCTGCCGCATCCGACCGCCGGCAACGTGAAACTGGTGCGCAGCCCGATGCGGATGTCGGCCACGCCGGCGACGAGCAGCCTCGCGCCGCCGCTGCTGGGCGAGCACACGGCCGAGGTCCTGCGCGACGTGCTGGGCAAGAACGATGAGGAGATCGCGGCCCTGCGCGCGGACGGCATTGTGTGACTGCGCCTCGCCAGCGAGTTGACAATTGATGAGCGGGCACGGATCATGGCGTCACCGTGCCATTTCGATATCCCGCCATGAACACCACACGCCTCCCCTTCTTCCTCGTCCTCGGCGCACTCGCCTGCGCGCCCGCCATGGCGCAGGAAGCGCCGGCATGGATCGGAAAACCGGACTGCCGCCTGGCCGCCGTGAAGCCGCCGCCCGCGCAGGCGCCCACCTGGAACGGCGGCTGCAAGGACGGTTACGCTGAAGGCAAGGGCGCGCTGGACTGGACGGATGCGGCCGGCAATCACTACAAGCTGGAAGCGGAATTCGCCGCGGGCCGGACGCGCGGCGAAGGCACGCTGCACTACCCGCACGGCTCGATCTACACAGGCACGCTCAAGGACGGCCGGCCGGACGGGCACGGCTATTTCCGCGAGCCGAACGGCGACCAGTACGAGGGCGACATCCGGGAGGGCAAGCTCATGGGGCCCGGCGAAGCGCTGTACGCGAACGGCGACGATTACAAGGGCGAGTTCAAGAACAACCAGCCTGACGGCACCGGCACGATCACCTGGGCGCTCGGCGGCCGCTACGAAGGCGGCTGGAAGAATGGCGAACCGAGCGGTCCGGGCAAGATCGTCTATGCGGGCGGCGCCGGGCGCGAAGTGGCAGTGCAGGACGGGCGCGATCCGGGCCGGCCGCGCGTCGTCGCGCCCGACGGCACCTACACGGTCAAACAGACATTCGCCACGATCGGCACGACGTTCCGGCGCGACGCGGCACGCGGCATTCCGGTGCCGCCCGAGCGGGGCTTCAAGGAATTGACCGCGGCGGAGCAGGCGATCGTCGCCAGCTGGTATCCCGCGCTCGCACCGGGGGACGAGCCGCCGTATCCGGCCAAGGGGCCCGCCGAGTTCCTCAGGGCGATAGTGAGCATCGTCAACAAGACGCTCGCGGAAGGCGAGGTCACCGTGTACGTGCTGGTGGGCACCGACGGCAAGGCCCGCAGCGTCAGGGCGATCGGCCTGAACGATCCCGAGGTGCGCAAGACCGTCGCGACCGTGGCCAGCCTGATGCAATACAAGCCGGCCGTCTGCGCCGGGCAGCCGTGCGAGATGGTCTATCCCTATCGCCTTGTGCTGGCGCTGGATCCCTGAACGCCACGGCACGGCGCCGTGGCGGCGTCAAGCGATCAGTGCAGCTTGTGCTTCAGGTCGGACAGCTCGGCGTGCACGCGGGTCACTGCCGCTTCCAGGTGGGCCGGCATGGTCGGCAGCGAGCGGCTGATGCGCTTGGCTTCGTCGCCCATGTCTTCGAGGTTGTCCACGCATTGCTGGATGCGCCGCTGGTCGTTCGACTGCATGACGCTCTGCGCCTGCTTTGCTTCGCGCGACAGCTTGTCGATCACGTTACGGATCTCGTCCGGTGCGTCGCCGGACTGTTTGCAGGCCTGTTCGGCCTCTTGAATGGTTTGCTGAATATGAGTGAATCGCTGCTGGATTTCGTTTGCTTGCAACATGACGTGCTCCTTGCATTGATGGCTCGTGTCCACATCCGCCGGGGATGCGGGGCTGGAGCGTCATGGTAGTCCTGTTGGGAATCGAGGGGCGCACGAACCGTATTGACGAGCTTGACGCCCGTTTCCGGAATCACCGGATTTGATGATGCAAACGTCGCGTGGGCACGGGGTGCCCACCATTGCGACGCATGCCGCTACGGATACTCGGCGTCGATTTCGGATCCCGCGTAATTTTCGAGCTCCACGAACAGCTGCGTCATGGGCACCCTGCCCGCGATGTTCTGCAGCAGGATGCTGTTGCGATAGCTCGCGATGCGGTCCGCGATGATGGCCTGGTGCGGCGCCGGGACGTGTTCCAGCAGCGCGGCCCAGCCGGCCTCGAAGTCCGGCTTGCTCTTGCGGACGGTCTGCACGAAGCGCTCGAATTCCTTCTGCCCCGTGCGCGCGACGATGCGCCCGCCGCCCTCGACGCCGAAGACGATCGCCAGTGCGATCACGCCTTCCGCATTCAGGTCCGGATCCTTGACGGGACCTTCCCAGTGATGCCGGCGCAGCCACTGGGCCGCGCGCACGACGGCCTGCACGTCCTTGCGCTGCTTGAGTTGCCCCAGGTAGCGCTCGTAGCCGGTCCACGTCTCGCCCGGGTCGGCCGTGCAGATGTCGACGAACAGTTCCTTGAGGCGCCGCTGCGAATACACGGGGTCGGCGTCGAACTCGCCGATCAGCGTGTCTTCCGGCAGCGCCGCGAGTTCGCGGATCAGGCGGAAGCCCTGCTGGAACACGTATTCCGCGCCCTCGCCCAGCAGCACGTCGAGCGCGTCCAGGTCGCCCTGGTCGTCGTCGCGCTGTTCCATCTCTTCCTTGACGAGATGTTCCAGGCCCAGCGACACGCCGCCGATGGTCAGCAGCTGCGCGCGCTGGATGCCCTCGGCCGTGCGGTCGTTGGTGAACTTCTCGGCCACCATCGCGGTGATGCCCGAGAGCTCGTCGGCCAGGGCGACCGCTTCGTCGGCGTCCGCGTGCGCGGCGATCAGCCGGATCGCGCGGATCAGCCGGGGCGGTTTTTCGATGACGATTGTCGGCAGCATCGCGCTTGCAAGCCCCGTCACGAGAAGATGTCCGTGCCGATGCTGCGGCGGCCGCTGCGGCGCGGCATGCTGCGCACGGACGGCACCTGCTTGCGCAGGCGGTACAGCAGCTCGCGCGTGCCGCGCTGCTGGAATTCCGTCTCTTCGTCCGGATCGTCCGGCAGCTCGACGTCCGCGAGGTCGGCCGTGTTGCGGTATTCCGGGAACAGTTCCAGCAGCGAGCGCTGCCAGCCGTCCTCGCTGGCCTTGGCCAGGTCGACGGCGAGCGGCACGACGTCGCTGTCCGACGTCGTGTGCACGTTGATGTGCGGGCCGCGGTTGTTGATCTCGCCCGCCACTTCGAGGATCTCGCGCGGCGCCAGCGACCACACGATGGCGAACGCGGTCGCGCCGTAGTCGGTGGCGGACGCTTCCGTCAGCAGTTCCTGGCGGCGGCCTTCGTCATCCGTCGCATAGACCACGCCGTGGATGTGGTTGAACAGGTTCTCGGCGATGCGCTCGGGATCGTCCTCGATCATGTCGTCCGGCCAGGTGGCGGCCAGGTAGGCGAGGCTCTCGGCCCATGCCTTGGGCGGCACGAGCAGCGTCGCGAGGGACGTCTTGGCCCCGTCGAAACCGGCCAGGTGCAGCGCCGTCACCTGCGGCGGCAAGGTGGACAGCACTTCGGCCACCGCGTAATCGCCATGCTCGTCGGCGGCCTGCGACAGCGCCTCCTCGGCGTGCTGCAGCGAACCGGCCAGCACGAGTTCGCCGACCTGCTTGCTCAGCGCGGGCAGATTGGATTTGTTGTCGTCGCTCATGCGCGCTCACCTCCATCCTGGTCGAACAGCTGGGAGAAATCGTCGCCGACCGAGGTCTCGTCGAGTTCCTCGTCGTCGCCTTCGTCGTCTCTGGCGAGCTGGTCCAGCGACTGGTCGTCGTCTTCCCAGCGGGCCTGGTTCTTGTACAGGAACGCCGTCACGATGGCCTGGCGCGCCAGCTCGGGATGGTTGTCGCAGACGGCCGCGTACATGGCGCGGCCCGCGTCGTCGCCGTCGCAGTTGGCCATGCCGAATACCTTCGCCGGATCGCCGCCTTCGTAATCGTAGGCTTCGCGGATCAGGCCTTTCGGGTCCGTGAAGCGGATGCGGTCGACGAGTGCGAACGCCATCATGTTGACGTCGTCGAGGCCGTCGCCGTTGGCGTATTCGGACACGAGGGCCTGCACCATCAGGTCGTAGTTCTTGCGGTTGGGCGGGTCACCCAGGGTGCCTTCGATCTGACCTTCGAGCTCGCGCGACTGGAACGCGAACTCCGGATGTACTTTTTTCATGGTTGACTCGTATTCTGTTGGATGGGCTCAGGCGGGAATGTTCACGCCGTTCAGGGCGAACACCGAGCGCCACAGTTCGAACGCCTCGCTTTCCGCGTCGAGCACGATGCGGTGATTCACGCTCTGGTCGTATTCCGCGCGCCTGGCCGGATCGGACAGGACCTCATAGGCCTTCGTGACGGCCTTGAAGCGCGCTTCCGCGCCCGGCGCCTGGTTGCGGTCCGGGTGGTAGCGCATGGCGAGCGAACGGTAGACCTTCTTGATGTCGTCGTCGCTGGCATTCGGCGCGACGCCGAGGATCGCGTATAAATTTTCCACTTGGAACCCTCCGGCTGTGGCCGAAAAAACATTAAACCGGGATTATCCTATAGAAAGCGCCAACTTGACAGGCCGCCACCGACGATGGCCCGCCCAGTATGCGGACTGGCGTCCGGGTGGACCGTGCGCTTGACCACATAGCGGCCCGGATGCCGTCTTCTACGGTAAAATGCTGGGAATCATACCCATCCAACAATAGGTTTCATGAGTAACGACAAGAACGCCGCGGCGGCCACCCCGTCACCGAATTTTGTCCGTGCGATCGTCGAATCCGACATCGCCGCGGGCACCCACACGCGTGCCGGCATGCCGTCCGTGATCACGCGCTTCCCGCCGGAGCCGAACGGCTACCTGCACGTGGGCCACGCCAAATCCATCTGCCTGAACTTCGGCCTGGCGCGCGACTACCAGGGCCGTTGCCACCTGCGTTTCGACGACACCAATCCGGAAAAAGAGGACCAGGAATACGTCGACACGATCATGGACAGCGTCAAGTGGCTGGGCTTCACGTGGGAGCAAGGCGGGCAGGCATACCTGCACTACGCCAGCGACTACTTCGACCAGTTGTACGCGATGGCCGAATACCTGATCGAGAACGGCAAGGCCTATGTCGACAGCCAGAGCGCGGAAGACATGTCGCGCAACCGCGGCAACTTCGGCACGCCGGGCACGAACTCGCCGTTCCGCGACCGTCCGGCGGCCGAATCGCTGCAGTTGTTCCGCGACATGAAGGCCGGCAAGTACAAGGATGGCGAGCACATCCTGCGCGCCAGGATGAGCGAGGATGCGATGTCCTCGCCCGTCATGACGAACCGCGACCCGGCCCTGTACCGCATCCGCCACGCGCATCACCACCGCACGGGCGACGCGTGGTGCATCTACCCGATGTACGACTACACGCACCCGATCTCGGACGCGCTGGAGAACATCACGCACTCGCTGTGCACCCTGGAGTTCCAGGACCACCGCCCGTTCTACGACTGGCTCGTGGAGACGCTGGCCGAGGGCGGCTTCTTCGAGCGCCCCGTGCCGCGCCAGTACGAATTCGCGCGCCTGAACCTGACCTATGTCGTCACGTCCAAGCGCAAGCTGCGCCAGCTCGTGGTCGACGGCGTCGTGTCCGGCTGGGACGACCCGCGCATGCCCACGATCGTCGGCCTGCGCCGCCGCGGCTACACACCGGAATCGATCCAGCTGTTCTGCGACCGCATCGGCGTCTCCAAGGCCGACGGCTGGATCGACATGAGCACGCTGGAAGGCGCCCTGCGCGACGACCTCGACCCGAAGGCCTCGCGTGCCGTGGCCGTGCTGCGTCCGCTCAAGCTGATCGTCGATAACTTCCCGGCAGACGAGACGGTCGAGTGCAGCGCGCCCGTCCACCCGCACCATCCGGATTGGGGCACCCGTTCGTTCCCGTTCTCGCGCGAACTGTGGATCGAGCAGGAAGACTTCATGGAAGTGCCGAGCAAGGGCTACCACCGCTTCACGCCGCCGACGGACGACAAGCCCGGTGCGCGCGTGCGCCTGAAATACGGTTTCGTTGCCGAGTGCACCGGTTTCGACAAGGACGCCGACGGCAACGTCGTCGCCGTGCACGTGAACTATTTCCCGGACTCGAAATCGGGCACGCCGGGCGCGGACACCTACAAGGTCAAGGGCAACATCACCTGGGTCAGCGCGCAACATGCGTTGGCCGCCGAGGTGCGCCTGTACGACCGCCTGTTCCTCGACCCGCAGCCGGACGGCGGCGGCAAGGACTTCATGAGCGTGCTGAATCCGAACGCGCTGGAAGTCGTGACCGCCTACCTGGAGCCGGGCCTGGCCCAGGCCGCGCCGGACCAGCGCTTCCAGTTCGAGCGCCACGGCTATTTCGTCGCCGACCGCGTCGACTCGCAACCCGGCAAGCCCGTGTTCAACCGTGTCACGACGCTCAAGGACAGCTGGGGCAAGTAATCCGCCCGATCCCGCAAGCCCGGTTCGATGCGTGAGCCGGGCTTGTTCCGCCCCTTCACCGGACGGTCACCGATGACTCACCCCGACAACTCACCGATCTGTTAGGTCCACCCGGCACGCAAGCCAAGTAAGTTGCAATAAACCAACACTACCTTGCCCGAACGCAAATCCTCATGTCGACGACGCTGAGAGACGCTTTTTCCGTCACCCGGTTCTCGTTCTGGGCCGGCGTCTTGCTGTCGACGCTGGTCGGCAGCCTGCTGTACGTCGACACCTCGCGCTCGATCGAAAGCGACGCCGAATCCCGCTTCATGAACGACGTCAAGTACGCGCAAGGCGCCATCGGCGTGCGTATCAAGTCCTATACCGACCTGCTGCGGGCGACCGGCAGCATGATCCAGAGCACCGATGCCCTGACCCACCGCAAGCTCCACGATTATGTGAACGGCCTCCAGCTCGATAAGCATTTCCCTGCGGTCGACTCGATCAATCTGGCGCTGTACGTGACCGAGGAACGGCGCAACGCATTCCTCGCCGGCCTGCGCGCCGAACTTCGGCCATATATCAATGTCCCGCTGAACATCTCTCCGCCGGGCGCGCGCGCCGCCTACCTTGTCGTCAGTTATATCGAACCGGACCTGTCCAGCCCCGGCCATTATGGGACGGACCTGTTGGCCAATCCCTATTTCGGCGGCCAGTTGCAGGTCGCGCGCGACACCGGCACGATGGCGGCGTCGGGCACGCGGATTCCCGCGCTGTCCAGGCCGAACGACGCCCACCTCGGCATGCGCATGCCGGTGTACCGTTGCGGCGCGCCGCTCGCCACCGTCGAACAGCGCCGCGCCGCCTATGTCGGCTCGCTGGGCATTGCCTTCAGCGTTCCGAAGCTCCTGCATGGCGTGATGGATGAAGTGGCGCTCGCGGACATGCGCATGACGCTCTACGACACGGGGCCGCGCGTGGACGCGTACGGGCGGGAGTTCCCATCCGCGCCGCGCACGCTGTTCGACAGCGTCGGCAGCGCAAGCGACCCGCGCCCTCCGCTCGCCGCCGGCGACGACGTGTTCACGGCGACCCTGCCGCTCGATTTCAACGGTCGCCCCTGGCAGGCCACCTTCAGCGTGCCGAAGGCCGCGCTGTACACGAAATTCGACGCTTATTATCCGAAGTTCATGATGGTGTTCGGCTTCCTCGGCTCGGTCATGCTGTACGCCCTGCTGCACACCTTAACGTCGTCGCGCCGCGCCGCCCTCGCGCTCGCCCGGGAAATGACGAGCGAACTGCGCGACAGCCAGGCCAAGCTGCAGCTGTCGCACCAGAAGCTCAGGCGCCTGGCCGACCACGCCTACCAGATCAAGGAAATGGAACGCAAGCGCATCGCGCGCGAGATCCACGACGACCTCGGCCAAAGCCTGCTCGCGCTGCGCATCGAGACCGAGCTGC